>JASHVB010000799.1 GCA_030039695.1 Acetobacteraceae bacterium | reverse complement strand
CGATCGTCCGGCAAGCCGATACCATCGTCGGTCACGCAGACGCGAACTTCATTGTCGCTCTGGCACACTGACAGGTCGATCTGCCCGGCGCCCTCGCGCATTGCCACGGCATCCGCGGCGTTCTGCAACAAATTCGTCAGCGCCTGACGGATCAATCGTCGGTCGCATGGCACCAACGGACCGCTTTCCGGAATCTCGGTATGCCACGCGATCTGCGGACGCGCGGTCTTTTGCAGCACCAGCGCCTCGCGTGCGATGCGACCGACATCCTCGGGCTTGATCACCGGCTGAGGCATACGCGCGAAAGCGGAAAATTCATCCACCATGCGGCCGATATCGCCGACATGACGCACAATGGTGTCGGCGCATTGTGTGAAGGTTTCTGGGTCCGACTGGATTTCTTTGGCGAAGCGGCGCTTCAGGCGTTCGGCGGAAAGTTGGATCGGCGTCAGCGGATTCTTGATTTCATGCGCGATTCGTCGTGCTACGTCGGCCCAGGCAGCCTTGCGCTGCGCCAACTGCAGTGCGGTGATGTCATCGAACGTGACGACGAAGCCGTCGGTGCGGCCGCCCGACAGATCGGCGCCGATGCGCACCAGCAGCGTACGGCGCCGGTTGGCGGGACCGGTCTCGATCTCTGCGGTGCGGGCGCGCTCGGGCGCCGCCATCGCCTCGTGCACCAGCGTAGCGAATTCCGGCACTGCGTCGGCAAGCGGCCGGCCGAGCGCGGCGAGCAAATCGGCGCCGAGTAATTCGTCGGCGGCGCGGTTGGGCAACTCGATGCGACCCTGCGCGTCGAGGCCGATTACACCGGCCGATACGCCGGACAGGACGGCCTCAGTGAAGCGGCGGCGCTCGTCGATCTGGCTGTAGGCGTCCATCAGCTCGGCTCGTTGCGCGGCAAGCTGGCCGGTCATGCGGTTGAAAGCACGCGACAATCCGGCAAGCTCGTCGCCCGACGCGATTTCGGCGACACGCGTGGTGAGATCACCCCCGCGTACGCGCTCGGCGGCGTTGATCAGGCTGCCAATCGGGCGGGCAATCTGATTGGCGATGACCAAGCCGATCAGCGCCGCGGCGAGCAACACCAGCAGAGCAACGATCGCGAAGATCCAGGCGAAGGCGATCTGCAGCCAGGAACGATTGGTGTTCAGCCGATTATATTCGGCAACGGCAGCCTCCGTGCGTTTCATATAGCCGAGGATCTTCGGATCGACTGGGCGGCCGATCATCAGCATCAACGGAGGCGTTGAATCCAGCCGCACAATGGCGCGGACACGCGTGCCGTCGCCCGCGTTCATCACCACAACGTCACCCCGTAAGGCCTGTTGCGTATCGGCTTCCGGCGGCGGCGATACGCCGACACCGCCGAACAAGCCGGACGCGCCAAGCACCTCGTTGGTGAGCGGGTCGTAGATCAGTGCCTCGGTCAGGCCGCGCAACGCGGTCTGCGTCTCAAGCACGTCGGCGAAGGCGCGCGGGTCGCCGGCCAGCAGCATGCCGGCGCGGTCGATGTCGTTCGCCATTTCCAGCGCAACGGCGCGGATGTTGTCACGGTGCTCTTCCAGATATCCGCGCGACACCTGCAACGATTCGGTCACCGCGTCGCGCACCGGGTCGTTGAACCAGGACTGAATCCCGAAATGGAAGAAAAACACCGCGAAGCAGGCGACAACGATTGTCGGAGCGACGGCAATCCCCGAAAACAGCATGACCAGGCGGACGTGCAGGCGCGAGGCGGCGGCCCCGCGGCGGCGTTCGACCCAGACGCGGGTCAAGCGACCTGCGAGTACTGCGCCAAGCAGGAGCAATACGCAGAGATTGGCCAAAACGAGGCCGACCCCGGCGTTCGGCTGGAGGGAGAATGGCGTGGTGCCACGGGCGAGCAGGATAAAGGTGGCCAACCCGATCGCGAGCGCGATGCCAGTCAGCACTAGCGTGGCTGCCTTGCCCAACATGAAGTCGGCAAGCATGCCGAGCCAACGACGTGCCCGCGACGGCGGTTCCGGCTGGAGGACGGAGCGAAGCGAGTCGGCGCTGGGCGAGACGTTCATTGCCGCGCCCCCTCCCGTGGACCGGCAAAGGGTGGGCCGAGGGGCGAACGCGCCAGATGCGGCACCCTCACCCTTCCGTCTCCCGCCCCGCGGGAGAGGGGGTTCACACCAGCCCCCTCACGACCGGAATCTCCAGGTCCCGGATCTTCTTCCGCAACGTATTCCGGTTCAGGCCGAGCATCGACGCCGCCTTGATCTGGTTGCCGCGGGTGGCGGCCAGGGTGAGGCGGATCAGCGGGCGCTCCACTTCAGCGATCACCCTGTCGTAGATGTCAGACGGCGTCACGCCGTCGTCGTGGGCGACGAGGAAGTCGCGGATGTGCCGCTCCACGGCACGCGCCAGCGTTTCCGGTGCCGTCTGGCCCGGAGCCGCCTCCACCGTCGGCGGCGCGATTTCGGTCAGTTCCGCTCCGACCTGATCTGCCCCGATCGTTTCCGTCGGACACAGCGCGGCCAAGCGCCGCATGAGATTCTCCAACTCGCGCACATTGCCCGGCCAGTTGTACTGCTTTAACCGATCCATCGCGGTGCCCTCGAGCGACTTCAGCGGCAGCCCATCGTTGCGGGCCCGGTCCAGGAAGTGGCGTGCGAGCAGCGGAATGTCCTCGGCACGTTCGCGCAGCGGCGGAAGACGGATCGGCACGACATTCAGGCGGTAGAACAAGTCCTCGCGGAACACGCCCTGGCGAATCGAGTTGCGCAGGTCGCGGTGGGTAGCGGCGACGATGCGCACGTTCGCCCTGATCGGCTGACGCCCGCCGACGCTCGTGAACTCGCCCTCTTGCAGCACGCGCAGCAGACGAGTCTGTGCTTCGGGTGGCATGTCGCCGATTTCATCGAGGAACAAGGTGCCGCCGTTGGCCTGTTCGAAGCGACCCTGGCTGCGCTGGGTGGCGCCGGTGAAGGCGCCGCGCTCGTGGCCGAACAACTCGCTTTCGATCAGCTCGCGGGGGATTGCCGCCATGTTGATAGCGACGAACGGGCCCGCGCGGCGCTTGCCGTAGTCGTGCAGTGCGCGCGCTACCAGTTCCTTGCCGGTGCCTGATTCGCCGTTGATCATCACCGTGAGGTCGGCCGTACTAAGGCGGGCAATGGTGCGGTAAACCTCCTGCATCGCCGGGCTGCGGCCAATCAGCGGCAGGCGCTCGTCGGCATCGCGCGGCTCGACGGCCTCCGCGGCAGGCGCCGACGGCGTGGCCAGGGCGCGGCCGACCACTGACAGAAGTTCCTGTAAATCGAATGGCTTGGGCAGGTATTCGAAAGCGCCGCGCTGGGCCGCCTTCACTGCAGTCATCAGCGTCGATTGGGCGCTCATGACCACGACGCGGAGATCGGGGCGGACGCGCTTGATGCGTGGGATCAGATCAAGGCCGTTCTCGTCGGGCATCACCACATCGGTGATGACGAGGTCTCCCTCGCCCTCCTCCACCCATCGCCAGAGTGTTGCGGCGTTGCCGGTGGTGCGCACCTGATAGCCCGAGCGCCCCAGCGCCTGGGTCAGCACCGTGCGGATGGAACGGTCATCGTCGGCGACAAGGACGGTGGGGAGGGTCATGGGAGGCTCACGGTTGTGGTGCCAGAAACCTGTTCCGCTGGCGCGAGAGCTCAGCGGGGAGCGCCGGCTGAGAGGCGAACGGCCCGCCCCCTAACCTCGGTGCTCTCCACCCCGAGATCTCCCGCTGTACGGAACAGGTTTTTGCAACGTTCACTGTCCGCCCTCCGCTTCCGTCACCACCGGCAAATGCAGGCGGAACTCAGTGCGCCCGGGACGTGAATCGACCTCGATCAGCCCACCGTGGTCGCCGACGATCTTGGCGACCAGCGCCAACCCGAGCCCGCTTCCGCTGGCACGTGAGGTGACGAACGGTTCGAACAAATGTGGGCGGATGTCGTCGGGAATCCCGGCGCCGTTGTCACGGAGCGCGACATAGAGCGGCAGGTCCACGCGGGTCGACGTACCGGGGACCGCGATGCGCATGCCGTGCTGAAAGCCTGTGCTCATCACGATCTCCGGGTGCGACGTGCCGGAGTCAGTGACCGCTTCGGCTGCGTTCTTCACCAAATTCAGCACGACCTGCACCAGTTGGTCTCGGTTTCCCCAGACTGGCGGCAGCGATGGGTCGTAGTTTTCCTGGAACCGAACATGCGCGGCGAAGCCGGACTGCGCCAGCTTGCGCACATGCTCCAGCACGCGGTGAATGTTCACGGCCGCGCGTTCGATCGGCTTGTCGCCGAACGCCTCCATGCGGTCGACCAGGGCGCGGATGCGGTCCGCCTCGTCGCGGATCAGCACGGTCAGTTCCTGGTCCGTCGGTGCCACGCTTTGTTCGAGTAATTGTGCCGCACCACGAATGCCTGAGAGCGGGTTCTTCACCTCATGTGCCAATACTGCCGCCATGCCGGTTACACTCCGCGCCGCGCTGCGAAAGGTGAGTTGCCGGTCCAGCGCGCGGACCGCCGACGCGTCCTGCATCACCAACAGCACCGCGCCTGGCTCCTCCGGCAGCGGGGAACCCTGCACCGTAATGCCCTGTTTGCGCAGCCGCGGGCTTTCTATCGTCAGATCATGGTCGGCAATCGACGCTTCGGTCCGCCGCACCTGGTCGATCAACAGGAACAATGGGTTGTCGGGGGGCACCAGGTCATTCAGGTGAAGTTGTGCCAGTGACGACGCAGACACGCCGAGGAACTGTTCCGCCGCCTGATTGACGTGACGGAACCGGTTATCGGCATCGAGCAGGATGACAGGTACCGGCAGGGCGCTGAGTAATGCGGCCATGTCCGGCGCCGGGGCCGCGCGGTTGCGGCCAGGCAACAGACGAGCGGCGCGGGCAACGACGGAGCTCATGCGGCCTCTAGCGCCAGCGTCTCATCCCGGCTTGGCAGGCGGCGTGTCACGCCACGACCGATCAGCGGGTCATAGAACGAATCCAGCAACCGCAGCACCGAGGCGGCGTCCGGCAGACCGTTCACCCGTGCGCGGAACTCGGCCGAACCCGGAAGGCCGCGCGAGTACCATCCGACATGCTTACGCGCCAGACGGACGCCAGCATCATGCCCAAAACGACTGAGCATCGCGTGGTAATGCCTTGTTACTGTGGATTTCTGCCGCGCCAATGCGGGCTCCGGAAGGCGCTGTCCCGTGCGCAGAAAATGCGCCACCTGAGCGAGGAACCACGGACGGCCATAGCAGCCGCGGCCGATCATCACCCCATCGGCGTTGGAGCGGCGCAAGGCGTCGGCAGCGGCGTCCTCCGTTATGATGTCGCCGTTGGCGATCACCGGAATGCTCACGGCGGCCTTGACCTGGGCGATGAAATCCCAGTCGGCGACGCCATTGTAGAACTGCTGGCGCGTGCGGCCGTGCACTGTGACCATGCGGATGCCGGCCTCTTGAGCAATGCGCGCCAATCGCGGGGCGTTCAGGCTGGCGTGGTCCCAGCCCATTCGCATCTTCAGCGTCACCGGGACGGATACCGCCTTCACCGCTGCCTCCAGGATCGCCGCGGCGGCAGCCTCGTCACGCATCAGCGCAGAGCCCGCCATCTGCCCGACCGCCACTTTTTTCACCGGGCAGCCGAAATTGATGTCGATAAGGTCGGCGCCCTTGTCGACGCCGAGCCGCGCCGCATCGGCCATGGCGGACGGATCGCAGCCGGCAAGCTGCAGCGCCGAAACGCCACCACAACCATCGATTTCCGCCATGTCAAGAGTCTTGCGGTTCTCCCTCATCATCGCCCACGAGGCGATCATTTCCGAGACGACCATGCCCGCGCCGAGCTCTTTGGCGGTACGGCGGAACGGCACGTCGGTGACGCCGGACATCGGCGCCAGAATGACTGGGGTCTCGATTCGGACCCCGCCGCCCAAATCGATCGCTGCGAGGGCAGACGGTGTGGTTACTGGACTACAATTGCCCATCATTTGGGCAGATTACCCAGGCGCGACCGATGGCGCAATCGCCTTCCAGACCAAATAAGCTCTGGCGCGCTGCGCCAGGCTTTCGAAGCCCGCCGGCAAGGAACGACATCGGCGGCGGAGTCCCGCCCTGACACCCCTGCGTTAGCGGGCCTCGCAAGCTTCGCGCAACGGGCCAGAGGCTGGTCGGTTCGGCATCCCGCCGGTCCGTTTCGGCCCCTTGGCGGCTATCCAACGCCCTGTGTTCGGACATGCTTGGTAGATCGTGCACATCGCCACGCAGTTGGTCGATGCCACCATCATTCCGGTACCAAGCTCCACGAATGTGCACGATCGAACGGTGCCGGGCGAACTTCGGCACGGCGACGAGATGCGGGCCCATGGCGAGCAGGCGCGAGCCACGACAGGATCGCCTCGCGTCGACCATTCGCATCGCGACCGGACAACCGCACCGAGCGTTGCGGTCTCCGCCTGCGAGGTTTCGTCGGAGGCAGACTCCATGTTCAAGTTTAGAGTCCTCCTGCGAATGCCTAGAGCGCGAGATGGTCATGCCGTCTGGGTTCTTCCGAGGATGACTCCGCCATGGCACTGCGGCAGACTTCGTCGGATGGCGCGAGGGCGCCGGGGAGGGAACCGCAACCATGGACGAATCGCCCGCAGTCCTCGACGGCATCGGCCGGCCGGTTCGGCGCAAGGAGGATCAACGCCTAGTCACCGGCCAGGGTAGCTATGGCGACGACGTCGTGCTGCCCAATCTCGCGCATATGGTGCTGGTACGTTCCCCGCACGCGCACGCCCGAATTGTACGCATTGACACGACCGGTGCTGATCGTGCGCCCGGCGTGCTTGCTGTGCTGACCGGCGCCACCTACGTCGCGGACGGCCTCAGGCCGATTCCACACAATCCCTGCGTCTTTCCGCCACCCGACGTGCTGGTGCGGCTGCCCACACCGCCCGTCGAGACCCCGCATTACCCCATGCCCACCGACAAGGCGCGCTACGTCGGTGAGGCAATCGCCTGCGTCATTGCCGAAAGCGTCGCCCAGGCGAAGGACGCGGCCGAATTGGTCGACGTGACCTGGGAGCCGCTACCCGCCGTTACCCACGTCGCAGCCGCTCGAGAGATCGGCGCGCCCCAGCTCTGGGATAATGCACCTGGAAATCTTTGCGTCGATCTGGAAGTCGGCGACGTCGCCGCTACCGACACCGCATTTCAACGCGCCGTCCACGTCGTCCGACTGCGCACGCATATCCAGCGTGTCACCGGCGTGCCGATGGAGACTCGCACCGCGACCGGCGATTACGACCCGGCGACCGGCCGCTACACTCTCTATGCGGGCACCGGCCTCGGGGTAACCGCGCAACAGCAGCAGCTTGCCCACATCCTCGGCGTACGACCACAGAACGTACGGTGCTCCTGCAAAGATATGGGCGGAAATTTCGGCACCCGGAACTCGTTCTTCCCGGAATACGCGCTGCTCCCATGGGCCGCCCGTCGGCTTGGCCGGCCGGTGAAATGGACCTGTGAGCGCACCGAGGCGCTCCTCACCGATTACCAGGGCCGCGATCTGCTGGTGGAGGCAGAGCTGGCGCTGGACCGCGACGGCATCTTTCTCGCCGTGCGCGGGAACAACACCAGCAACGTTGGCGGCCACGCAGTGTCATTCGTGCCGCTGCGCAAGGGTCTCGGCTTGATGACCGGCGTCTATCGCGTTCCGGTTGCACATTTCCGCGGCCGCGGTTACCTCACGAACACCGTGCCGACTACGCCCTATCGCAGCGCCGGGCGGCCCGAGGCGATCTTCGTCATTGAGCGCCTGATCGATATCGCCGCACGCCAGTGCGGTTTTGATCCGGTTGAGCTGCGCCGCCGCAACATGATCCCTCCCGAAGCGCAGCCCTATGCCAACGCCGTTGGCATCACCTACGACAGCGGTCGCTATCGCGATGCGATGGAGCGCGTATTGGCTCTGGCGGACTACGACGGCTTTGCCGCCCGCAAAGCGGAGGCGCTGGCGCGCGGCGCGCACCGCGGCATCGGCGTTGCCAACTACATCGAGATCACCAGCGGCAACCCGCGCGAACGAACCGAGATCATGTTCCGCCCGGGCGACCGCGTGGAGCTCGTGATGGGCACCATGTCCACCGGCCAGGGACATGAGACCAGCTTCGCGCAGCTCGTCACCGAGTTGCTGGGCGTACCGAACGATTGCATCGACTTCATTGCGCACGACACGGATCGCGTCACGGGCGGCGGCGGTTCGCATTCCGGGCGGTCGATGAAGATGGCCGGCATCGTCGTGCCAAAAGCCGCCAAAGAGATCGTCGATAAGGGCCGCTGCATCGCCGCGCATCTTCTGGAAGCGGGCGAGGCGGATATCGAGTTCGACCGCGGCAGTTTCCGCGTCGCTGGCACCGATCACAGAGTCGGCATCTTCGAAGTCGCACGCGCCGCGGTGGAACGCCCTGACCTGCCGGCGGAGCTGCAAGGCCCGCTAGGGGCGGTCGCCGACGAAACCATCCGCGTGCCGAGCTTCCCGTACGGCACGCAGGTCTGTGAGGTAGAGGTCGATCCCGAGACGGGGTCCGTCGATCTGGTGGGGTTTTCGGCAATCGACGACGTGGGCCGCGCGGTGAACCCGCTCATCGTCGAGGGCCAGACGCATGGCGGTATCGCCCAGGGATTGGGCCAGGCGCTGTGGGAGAGCGCGCACTATGACCCCGCGACCGGCCAGCTGTTGGCGGCCAGCTTCATGGACTACGCGATGCCGCGCGCGGACCTTCTGCCCTCGTTCGCCACGCTGCTGAGCGAAGTGCCGGCGCCGACCAACCCGCTCGGCGTACGCTCCGGTGGCGAGGGTGGCACCACTCCGGCGCTCGCCGTCGCGATCAATGCAATTGTCGACGCGCTGGCGGACCTCGGCGTGAAGCATGTGGCAATGCCTGCAACGCCGGAGCGCGTGTGGCGGACGATTCAGGACTCGGGTTCGGCGAGCTGAGGCGCAGCTTCCCGGCTGGCTTGCGTGAAGCTCGGTGGCAAAAAAGTTCCGACCGAACCGCACGCGGCCAGCGGTGTTCACGCCCCGCACGGCCCAATCTCGTCTGTTGTCCCGGATTGACGTCGCCTCGCCTCCCCGTCCATGTGCGCGACATGCGTATTGCCGCCATCCTAGTCGCCGCCGGCACGGGCCGCCGCTTC
>JASHVB010000798.1 GCA_030039695.1 Acetobacteraceae bacterium | reverse complement strand
GCAAGGCCCCCATATCGCCCGCGCCCTGAACGTTATTCTGTCCACGCAACGGACAGATGCCGGCGCCGGGACGACCGATTTGCCCAGTAATAACCGTGAGGTTAGCGATGCTAACGACATTGCCGGTGCCACAACTGAATTGCGTGACCCCCATGGCGTATAGCGTCGCCGCCGCCTTTGCTGTTGCATAAGCTCGCCCGGCGGCGACGATGTCGGCCGCCGGTATCCCGGTCATCCGTGCCACGCTTTCGGGCGAATAGTCCTCCACCGCCCGCGCCACACTATCAAAGCCGTTGGCATGCTCGCGGATGAAATCAGCGTTGTGCAGGTTTTCCTTGATGATGACGTGCAGCATGGCATTGAGCAGCGGGATGTCATGGCCCAGCGGTACCCTTAGCCACAAGTGCGCCTTATTGGCCATTTCGGTCATGCGCGGGTCAGCAACGATCAGCTTGGCGCCGCGCTGTTTGGCCCTCAGAACGTGCTTCGCGATCAGGGGATGACATTCCGCTGTGTTCGAGCCAATGATAAAGATCAGGTCCGAGACCTCACCGAGTTCGGGAATTGAGATCGTCATCGCGCCGGTGCCGAGTGTCAGCGTCAGCCCTGAGACTGTAGGGGCATGGCAGAGCCGGGCGCAGTGATCCACGTTGTTGGTGCCAACAGCAGCGCGCGCGAATTTCTGTGCGACGTAATTCTCTTCGTTGGTACCGCGCGCCGAAGCGAAGACCGCAATGGCGTCGGGCCCGCTTTCCTTCCTGATCGCATCCACCTTGTTGGCGATGGCATCGAGTGCGCTGTCCCAACTAACGGATACAAATTTGCCGTCTTCCTTCATCAACGGTGTGACGAGCCGAGCCGGACTTGCGACGTGCTTGAAGCCATAGAGACCCTTGAGGCAAAGATCCCCCTCGTTGACCGGGTGTGTCGGATCACCGTTGATCTCGACAATCTGATTGTCCTGCGTCGACAGGCGCATGCTGCAGCCGGTGCCACAATAGGGGCATACGGTCGTCACATCGGTCATGACCAAGCTCCCGGACATTGGCCTTGGCTCAATTCCTTGAGCCGTGGCCATGAATCGACCGCCGCCCCCTGCTGGAGCCGCACGTGAATATCTAGGACCGCCCGCTCCACAGGCGGGGACAACGGAAAACCGAAGCCGACAAGTAGTGGCTGGATGCCGAGAAAGTGCACCTCGGGAACGGTCTGGCGCAGCATCTCGATCACGAAGGAAACCGGTAAATCGTGGGTCGTCGTCATGAGGCGCTCGACGATGAAACGGTCATCGACAAGGCGAACGTCGCCTGGTTCCAACGCCATCTCCGCTGCGTCAACAACGAGTACCCGCGCAGGAGTCATGGAACGCAGGCGATGCACAACGTTCTCCGGCGCGGATCCACCGTCCACAACCTGCCAGCCGGGCGCGGGGGAGCGCTCCAACAATGCGGCAAGAAGAGGCCCTGCTGCATCATCGCCCATCATGCCGTTGCCGACAGTCAATATGACCTGCTCATTCATGAACGTGTCGCATAACAACCGGATCTTGGGAGCATTCCCGGCATTGTGGATCGAGTCAGGATGATCTCGCGAGAGGGCGGCCTTCGCCAGACCGCTCCCGTGGAGGAAACAGCGAGTCTCCCACGTGGCGCTCAGAGTTTGACACCAGCGAAGTGGGGTCGTGCGTGGATCGGCAAATCTTGATCCAGATTGTACCTTTCAGTTTGCGGTTCGGTTTGCGGGTGCACTTGCCGTTGAAACGACCCTTGGGAACCCGGCTCGTGCATCGTGGGTGAATCGTCAATACCTGGGGCTTCGCGCGCCCGCGGTTGGGCGACTGATGGATTGCCGGCACCGAGTGAACGGCGCTCTCGCAGCCAGTGGTACCATTCCTCGAGATTGTCCCCGCGTGTCGCCGAGACGCGAATTACACGCGCATCCGGATTGACCTGGTGAGTTATCCGCTCGAAACGATCTGCATCGAATCGCACGTGAGGGAGCAGATCGCATTTGTTGAGGATTACCAGGTCTGCCGCCTGGAACATGTTCGGGTATTTCTCGGGCTTATCGTCACCTTCCGCAACGCTGGCGACGACGACCTTGGCAGACTCGCCGAGGTCGAACAGAGCCGGGCAGATCAGGTTACCTACATTTTCGATCAGCATGACACTGCTGGCCGGCGGATTGAGTCGTCGCACGGCGTCAAGAATCATTTGTGCATCCAAATGACAGACGGCACCGGTGTTGATCTGCAGGACCGGGACGCCGCAGGCCGCAATGCGGCGTGCATCGTTATCGGTCTGTTGATCCCCTTCAATGACCGACCACGGACCTTCCGCTGCCAGGTCGCGCAAGGTCCGCTCGATCAGCGTGGTTTTGCCTGCGCCCGGCGAGCTGACCAGGTTCAGGGCCAAGATGCTGCGGCCCTCGAACCAGCCTCGAACATGCGCGGCGATCCGATCATTCTTGGCTGTGACGGCAATTTCCACCCGTACGGACCGCGGGGCGGAGGTTTGGTCACCATGAGCGTGCGGTGGGCCAGGCCTGTGGGAATGCGTGTGAACAAGATCTCCGTGGCGATGGAGGTGCTCAGCCTCGCCACAGCCACAGACACCACACATGGCCACCCCTCTCGCCGGCAGTAGGCAAGCTTGTGTCTCTCCGGCCGTCGCCCGTGCCAGAGCACGCCAATTTGGAGCCGGAAGCGGATGCCGACTCGTCCGGGCTTGCCGAGAGTTTTGTCCGATTGCTCAGAACCGGACCGGACCGGTGAGCGTCGCAGTTCGGCGGTCCTGCCCGACGCCTTGTTGGGCCTTCCGCCTCTCCTCGTTTAACCTGGACGGGAACTAGCTTTCGCAGGATCCGCTTGATATATATCAAATAGCGGAGGGCTTCGTGATGGATGCATCACATGCTGAGCTGGTGGCTGGCCTCGGAAGCAACCCCGCCGCCTCCGGTTTGAGGTCTGCCCCGCGCGACCCAAGCAAAGCTCAAGGGAACAGACGCTGCCCGGCTATGGGCTTCCCAGGCCCCACAAGCCCGGCTCGAGGGGTCAGTTTCCGGCCCACGGCCCTCGCCACGCGTCAGACCGCAGCATGGCGAGGCATCAGCGGAGAGGTCGTACGGATCAACGAGCGGAAAGCGTTCGAATGCCACTATTGCGGACCGTCTCACCTGCTGATCGCCTATCACCGCGGCGTCCGCGAGAAGGGCGACACCGCACTCGATGATCTGCCGCCCTCGATGCTGCGTGACCTCAGCCGCAAGCTGACGTTCGTGCCGGCGGGTAGCTGGTTTCGTGAGCGGCACGAACCGAGTGGGCCGACACATGTCACATATCTCCACATCGATCCCCGTGGACCGCTGATGGACT
>JASHVB010000797.1 GCA_030039695.1 Acetobacteraceae bacterium | reverse complement strand
GAAACCGTGGCCAGCGCGGTATTGCTCAACAGCAAGGCACCCTTCGATAACCTCGCCGGGCCTCTCCGCCCAGCCAACATCCGGATGCATCCGCCGGAAGAATCCACTGCGTCAATTTTCAATTGGTCGGCGGTACGGGGAAGAATTCGACGACTTTCCGCCAACTCGACGTTTTGAAAAAGCCGATAAGCCAGGGTACGTCCGGGCATCCTGTCGACACCTCCGTAGAGAGCGTGATGCCATCGCATCGCTCTTACACCACCTCCGAAGGCACGATCATTCCAATAGTTTCATCTTCGCTGTCTGCACACGCACAATCATTTCATCCACGAGCTTGGTATCCGAGTAGTCGACCACCCGCGTCACCCTGTCTCGTTCGTCGAAATAGACGAACCACACGCAGTGCTGCCGGTAATCACCACCGCCCAGATCGGTCAGCAGATGCGACTGCAACCGTGCGACGGCGACCCGCTTGTCCGCGTCGAGATAGATCTCGGTAGCGGTCACCTCGAAGTCCGAGGTGAAATTGTCGTTGAAGGACACGAACTGGCGCTTGACTGCATCCGCGCCATGCCATTCACCAGCATAGGGTTGAGTGCCCATGAACTCGTAGACGAAGTTGGGCGCAGTGTGGTCCTGGAAGGCCGCGAAGTCGGCCTTCTCAGTACAGAAGTTGATGACCTTCTCGACGTACTCACGATTTAGCATGTGGGGCCTCCTGCCAGAGAATTGGAGAAGGTCATCAAGCATAATCTCGCATACGATCGGTAATAGTGTTTTCCGGGGATCCCTATCGTGAATAGCTATGGCACGTATGCCAACGCCCCACGCCAGTCTGCCGACTGAACTCGCTCCAGAATGATCCGCTCGGCGAGCTGGATGACGGCGTTCACGGTTTCACTCCGGGGCACGCCTGCGGCCGTGTAGAGCGAGACCGTCATCGGCGAGATCGGTTCGGCGAGCCGACGCCACCGCAAATCACCACGATCCGCCACCCAGGAGGGCACGATCGCCGCACCGACCCCAGCATCGACCAGTGCCAGGAGCGTTCGGGTCGAATTGGCCTCGGCCACGACGTTTGCCTCGAAGCCGACACTCTGTAGCGCCAACACAACCGACTCACGCGTGCTACGACCCGGCATAAGCAGCGGGACGCCGGCCAGGTCGGCGAGTGATGCCAGCTCGGAGGACCCTCGCCGGCCGTCACGTTGGTCAACCAGAAAGAGTTGCTGCGTGTAGAGCGGGCGGCGTTCGAAGGCCGGCAGCACTTCATCATCGAAGATGATCGCCAAATCCAGGTCACCACGACGCAGGCTTTGCCGGTGGAGGTAGCTCGGTGCCTCAACAATCCGAACCCGCAATTTCGGATGTCGCTGGACAACCGCCGAGACGATGGGTGAGGCCAGCATGGCTCCTAAAGCCGAGGGCAGTCCAATGATCACTTCCCCAGAGGGTTCGCTGTCGCTTTTCAGCTCATCGCGGATATTGTCGATTGCGGTCAGGACCGATCGGGCCCGGCCATAGAGCATCAATCCGGCCGCCGTCGCCTCGATGCCGCGCTGACTGCGGATCAACAGACGGATCCCAAGTTCGTCCTCTAAGCCGGCGATCTGCTCGCTCAACGCCGGTTGCGCGACATTCGCGCGCTTGGCAGCACGCGAGAAACTGCCTGAGTCGACGACCGCGACGAAGTAGCCGAGCTGCCTGAGGTTCATGTGTTCAGCAATGACAACGCCTGTGCCGCCTCGGCTTCATAGCCGACTCAATGGAGGCCTGTAAAATTATCAAGGAAGAACAGTCTCTTTGCAGCAGTGATGACGGGGCTCTGGTCGGGCCTGCATGGTGTCGCTCAGTGAGATCTGCAAGTTGAAGCTGGTCAACCCGTAGCTTGCCTCATCCACGTGCTAACGCACCTGTCGACGGTTGGTCGCAATCCCAGCATCGACGAGCTCATGCCGTGGCATTGGCCGGCCGAGCAGGTTCACTGACAACCCCACCCCGACAGGGTCGCGGAGCGCCGCTTACCCTCGGTCGCTAAACTTACGACGCCCTGCTGCCAACCTCCATGCAAGTCTCATCGACCTGCCGGCTTTCCGAACGCGGGCGGCGTCAGTGCCAGCGCAGTCGATTCCCGATCTCGGGCGCGTACCTCTGGACCCGTCTGTCGATCGCCGAATGATCAAGCGATACGCCGCGCCCGGCCATCATCTGCTCGAGACCAGATGGCTTATGCCAGGGCGGCCATACAGGCGCACAGCACACAGCACTCCCGTCAAACGGGCGTTCTTGAAACCAGGACGTCCGTCGTGGAAGCGCCGCATATTTCTGCGACAGAACCTTCCAACCGTCCACCAGCTAATGCTGGTACGCAGCATTTTCTTGCGTGTTCTGTCCTGCGGTTGCGGTTTCTGTCCTGGCCCGGGTCGGGTGTGCGGCCACAACATCGCATAACGGCTCTGATCCGCTCCTTCGCGAGGCCATCCCGATACCGGACGACCGCAAGCGCTTCGCCGTTCCGACCAGGAACATCGATCCGCCCAGGGACGATCTAAGGTCTTGTTTTGTGCTGTCTGTTAATGCCCTCCACGGCGCAACCACCGATGCCGACCACCGTTTCGGCGGTTGGCACCTCGCTAGAGCGCATTCCGCTCACGTCGCACCATAACTCGAGTGTAGGAGGAATTTCGCACAATCGGTAGGGGTGAAACTTGCAAGGATTTTGCCAACGGTTCGACGCAGCGTCGGCACACTACGCTCAGCAGCTTTGAGCTTGCTGAACGCCAGCTCGATACACCATAGAAAGTACCGCTGATAATTTGACAGATCCCGGCAAGTCGCCGATTCTAAGCCACGGCGCTTTGTGCGTCGTCGTCCGCTGGGTGAGATCACGTCATGAGCGAACCCAAGTTGCCGAGGCGTGGCAAAGTCTCTGTGTGCAGAGACAGCTGGCGGTGATCCTTTAGCTGATGCCGGCAAGGCTTCCGCTACAAGGCTCGGGAATTTTTTTAAACTCCTCCTGCGCCGCAGCATCCTTCTTCGGATGGAACGGCCGTGGTTGAAGCCGGGTCAGATCAAGCCGGTGCAGCACCCGAGCCGCCGAGCGCACGTGCAGCGTCACCGACCAACGTGCCGCGATCGCATCGCGCAGATCGATGGTCCCGGATTGCCAAACGGCAGGCGGACCATTCGCAGCCTGAGGCGCGGCCAAAAGCCCAAGAGAAACCGTGGCCAGCACGGTACTGCTCAACAGCATGGCACCCGTCGATGGCCTCGCCGGGCCTCTCCGTCCGGCCAACATCCCGATGCATCCGCCGGAAGAATTTACTACGTCAACCCTCGATTGGTCCGCGGCACGGGGCAGGATTCGACGGCTTTTCCCCAACTTGACGTTTTGAAAAAGCCCATAAGCCAGGGTACGCACAGGCATCCTGTCGACACCTCCGTAGAGAGCGTGATGCCATCGCATCGTTCTTACACCACGTCCGAGGCATGATCATTCCAATACCTTCATCTTCGCTGTCTGCACATGCACAACCATTTCGTCCACGAGCCTGGTATCCAAGTACTCGATCACCCGCGTCACCCTGTCTTGTTCGTCGAAATAGATGAACCACACGCTGTGCTGCCGGTAAGCGATACCGCCCAGATCGGTCAGCGCATGGGACGGCAGTCGTGCGACGGCGACCCGCTTGTCCGCATCGAGATAGATCTCGGTCGGCGTCACCTCGAAGTCCGAGGTGAAATTCTCGTTGAAGGACATGAACTGGCGCTTGACTGCATCCGCGCCATGCCATTCACCAACATAAGGTTGAGTGCCCATGAACTCGCAGGCGAAGTTGGGCGTAGTGTGGGCCTGGAAGGCCACTAAGTCGGCCTTCTCGGTACAGAAGCTGATGACCTTCTCGACGTACTCACGATTTAGCATGTTGAACCTCCTGCCTGGGAAGTGGCGAAGGTCATCAAGCATAGTCTCGCATACGATCGGTAATAGTGTTTTCCGGGGATCCCTATCGTGAATAGCTATGGCACGTATGCCAACGCCCCGTGCCAGTTTGCCGACTGCCACCTTATCCGCATTGGAAGCGCGCTGTCATGTCACAGTGTCTGACGTACTTGTGTTCTTCAATTGCGTTTTGCTTGCGCTCATAGCGATAAAAACATCAATCCGGCAAGGGCAACGAAGGGACAATTTGCGCAACGGTAGCAGGGAAACCGCAAAAACTTACGAACGACGCACCACGGCAGTGAACTATCCACAATGACTAACTACTACGGCTTCGCTGTGAACCGGTCATCTCCAGCCTTCCGAAGGCTGAGCGCTCGCTACAGCGTGGGAAACGGGCGCTGAGAGAGCTGGCTCCGCGACACCGGTCCTGGAATGGCCGCCGGGTTTGACGGCGGCGCTGCGCAGGCTGCCGTGATGTACAGCCTGATCGCGGCACCCCGCATGAACGACGTTGATCCGCAAGCATGGCTCACCGAAGTGCCGGTCCGCATTGCCGAGCATCTCGCCCGGGGGCTCGATGAACTGCCCGCCCTGGAATTGGCAATCACGGAACAGGTGATCGCCGGCGGCCTGAAATGCCCGGCTTAAATCCAAGCTGTGTGCGCGTGGATCAACCGATAGCCCAACCGACGGCAGCTTCTTCTTTCCTGTGCTGCGCGGGCGGCCCAAGATGCGCGCTTGTATTGCGATCGCATACCACTCTGCAATTTCGACGGAAACCGCAACGGCGGTACGGAATGCGCAAGAAAATGCCGGTACCAGCATCATGCTGGTAGACGATTGGAAGAACCTGTCACAAAACGTATCGGCGCTCTACGACGGAAGTCTTGGCTTTAACGTGCGCCACTTTGGCGACGAGACCGTATGCTGGGAAGAACGCTAGCGTCGTCGCGATGGCATAGGCTATCGCGATCTCGTGTAGATGATGACCAACCCGCGGCGTGTCAACGGGCGTAGACGGCATAGTTGCCCTCGGGCCAATCGAGACCTTGGGCCATGAGAGTGCGTGGATTACCGCGGCTCGCGGCGCTGCTCGATGCGCCAGTACATGACGCGATAACATTTATTCCAACCATCGATTGGCGGTCCGACGCGGGACAACACGTCAGCCGGCGCATCCGGCTGCCATGTGAGGAACTGGCCACACCGCCTCCTTTTCTGGGTAACGACCTGGTCAGCCGCTCATTTGAGGATCCGCTCATTTATACGATTCTACAGCGTCTAAAACACCACTACTCGGACCGCCTTGCACGA
>JASHVB010000796.1 GCA_030039695.1 Acetobacteraceae bacterium | reverse complement strand
CTGGAAGCAGCGCATGGGCGGCGCGCTGCGCCAGGGCGGCATCTGCGCCGCAGCGTGCCTGTACGCGCTCGACCACAACGTTGAGCGGCTGGCCGAGGACCACGCCAACGCCAGGCTCCTCGCGCGCGGATTGGCACAAATTCCGGGCTTGGCTGTCGAGGATCCGGAAACCAACCTGGTGTTCTTCGATACCGCCGGCAGCGGCATGAACGCCGAGGACCTCGCCGAGCGCGCGCGCGAGAAAGGCGTGATGATCTCAACGATGGGCCGCTACCGAGCGCGTGCATGTACGCACCTCGATGTCGACGCCACGGGCGTTGCACTGGCGGTCGAAGTAATCCGGCGCGTCGCAGCGCGCTGACCCCTGGGGCGCGGAGACCGATGCATGAACCTCGTCCTCAGCGAGCCCTACCGGCCGGCCGCCGGCATAGCGCCTCCGGCGCCTTCCGCGGTGCGCGTCCACACCCTCCGCCCAATCATGCTGCTCAGTACCGCAGCGTTCTGCGCATCCGCGTGCCTGCGCATCACCGATCCATTGCTGCCCGAGGTCGCAAACGCCTTCGCTGTCAGCACCAGCCGCGCGTCGGTGATCGTCACAGCGTTCGCGCTCGCCTATGGCCTGTCGCAGATCATCTACGGCCCGCTCGGTGACCGGTTCGGCAAATACAATGTCATTACGCTGGCCGTGACGCTGTCCGCCGTGGTGATCGCTGCCGCGGCAACCGCGCATTCACTCGCGGCGCTGGCCATGTTCCGCCTTGTCGCCGGCGTGACCACCGCGGCGATCCTGCCGTTGTCATTGGCCTATATCGGCGATGCGGTGCCATACCACATTCGGCAGCCAGTGCTGGCCCGCATCCTGTCGGGTCAGTTGCTGGGCGTGATCTGTGGCCAGAGCCTTGGCGGCATCCTGATTCATTTCGTAAGCTGGCGCGTTGTCTTCGTGCTGCTGGGCGCCACATTCGGCGTCGTCGCGTGCCTGTTGTGGCTGGAACTGCGCTCGCCCCGCGTGGTGCAGATGCGCACGCCGACTCCGCTGGAACTGCGCCGGCTGCTGACGCAATACATTGTGCTGACCAAAGCGCCGCGGCCGCGCACCGTGCTGCTGGCAATCGCCGTCGAAGGCGCTGTGTTCTTTGGCACACTGGCCTATCTCGGCGCGTTTCTCCGTCAGGACTTCGGTTTTGATTTCGTCCGCGTCGGATTGATCCTCGGTTGTTTCGGAATCGGCGGACTCGGCTACAGTCTGTGTGCACGCTGGATCGTGCCCCTTGCCAAAGAGCGCGGGATGATCCGGCTTGGCGGCGTCGTCCTGGCAGCGTGCCTGATCACACTCCCACGGCTTCCGGGCTATGCGTTGCCACCCGTCATGGCAGCGCTCGGCTTCGCTCTCTACATGTTCCACAATACGCTGCAGACGAACGCCACACAAATGGCAGTCGAAGCGCGAGGCGCGGCGGTGTCCCTGTTCTACGCCTGCTTTTTTCTGGGCCAGGCGCTCGGCGCTGCTGCGCTCGGGGTGGCCATCGGTCAATTCGGCTACGGCGCGGTGTTCGCATCAGCGGGAATCATCCTACTCATGCTGGGGCTGTGGGTTTCGCGCGTCACGCAGCCGCAGCAATAGTGCTTGCGGCCGCGGTTGCCATCATGACAGGTTCGCCACCGGCTGCAGCCGGCCCGCGAGCGGATGAAGCCGCCGAAGTGCCTCAGACCTTGCTGCCATGGCCCGGGTTGACCCGAGCATTTTGGCACCATCCGTGAGTCCGCCGATTGATGTCTGGACGTAGCATCTTGCGTAGATGGCGCGGTCAAGCCGGGCCATGACCGGTTAGTCTCCTGTCAGGAGCGCAGCGACGGAGCACGGTTCGCCGCGGACCGGTTCGTCGTTGCGATCTTTGCAACGACACCGGGTCACTCCGCCGCGAAAGCCTGCCCCGGCTGCTCCTCAGCGAGGAGCCGCTGCACGGTCCGCCGCATGTGCAGCCGCGCCGCGTCGGTGGCAATGTCCACCAGCCCGCCCTCGCCCAATTCGGCGAGCCGAGCCTGCTGGCCCTCGACCACGGCCTTGTCCTCGAGGAACGCCGCCCCGACCTGATCGAACAATTGCTGCGTTGCCGCCGGATCATCCTGGCGAAAGCCGTTCGCGCTGGACCAGAAATAGAAGCAACTCGTTTCCGTTTCCGGCGTCAGGCCGTGAAACAAACGGAACTGCAGCTTGCTGTTGCTGGTATCGCCGCCGCGATAGGCGCCGACTTCGCCCGCGCCAGTCCATTGCAGCACCGAACCTGGCGCGACAAACTCGAACCGCTGGCAGCGATCGATGCGCCCGTGGAAGCCGACCGCCTTCACATAGGTTGGTGGCGCGACGGAATTCAGCATCCAGCGGGTGAATTTAAGCCCGCGCGGCGTGCGCTCGGTTTCCATCTTCGCTTCGACATGCTGCGACGGATTGCCGCCGATGGTGGACGTATGGACGTAGCCGAGATGCGTCAGGTCCATCAGGTTATCGACCATCAGCATGGCTGCGGCCTTGATGGGATACATCGTGTGCTTATGCGGCCAGTTCTTCTGGTCGTTGTGCCACGGCCACCGCACGATGGTCGCCGGATCCGCCTTTGCAGGATCACCCATCCAGATCCAGACGAATGCATCTTGCTCCACAACGGGAAAGCTGCGCACGCGGGCGCGCGGCAGGATGCGGTCCTGCCCCGGCACACAGACACAGGCACCGCTGCGGTCGAAGATCAGTCCATGGTAGCCGCATTGCAGGCCTTGCTCTACCACCTTGCCCATATGCAGCGGCGCGCCGCGGTGACAGCACATGTCGAGCAGTGCCGAGACCCGGTTCTGGGCATCGCGGTAGAGCACGACGGGGTTATCGCAAATGCGGCGGGCGAGGGGCGCATCGCCGACCTCGTCGGCCCACGCGGCGACGTACCAGGCGTTGTGGATGAACATCCGCGGCCTCCCTTAGTATTGTCCCGGCCTCACGGCCGAGCATTTCGCCGGCGCAGGCGCGGCGAAGTCAAGCGTGCCACAGCTATTCGTACGAGAACGATCTCACTCCCAACGTGCGCGCCACTTGGCAAGGCGCGCGCTCGGGGATCTTGCACGACTACCGGCCGTGCATCGAGTACAGAAAATGTCCACCGCACACGAGCGGTTGAGCGGTGTCGATCTGCCGCGACACCAGTGACTTGCCGCGGCCCCGCTCACGGCGAATCACGGTTTGGCCATAGCTTGCTGCGACCCGACTGCTTGCGGCGTGATCCGAGCATCGAACGCCGTTTTGTCGCGCAAGCCCGATCGTTTTCGGCGACCCGAGAGCCTCCAGCGGCGACCTGGAGGTCGGTCGACACCCGAACGCGGTCGCGCAGCACGCAGTCGGCCTTTCGGTGAACCGACTTCTGGTCGGCAGCGGCGCAGCACAACACCATCTGGGGACCGTTCCGCATTTGGACCTCGCTATGCGGCCACAATCCCCCGGCGCTCCACCCGGGTGTGTACCCAAGTATCAAAATATGAATGAGACATGAACAATCTGAAGCCCAATCAAGCTGATTCCCTCGCGCGGGAACGATCGCGAGCATTCTCAGGCAATGGAGCTGGCGTGCAAACTCGCTCGTGCACGGCATCGCGAGGCAAGACCGATGACAACCACAGCCGCCTGCCGCAATCTTCCGTCTATGCGCATCCACATCCAGAACCCGGCCCACGACCCCTTGTTCGAATTCTCCCGCGCGATGTGGGAAGCGGCCGCCGAACGCGCGCCGGACATAGGCTACGGCCACGATATCAGCATCGGCAACACGACCGCGGAGTTCACCGTGGCGATGCAGGACGCCGAGGCGCTGATCTGCGACGTCAGCGTGGTACAGGCGCAATTCCCCTGCGCTGCGCCGCGCCTGAAACTGCTGCTGGTCACCAATGCCGGCCTGGATAAGCTGTCGCCGTTCGACTGGTTGCCGCCTGGCGTGGTACTGCTGAACAACCGCGGCACTCACGCCGTCAAATCCGGCGAGTTCGGCATTATGGGGGTGCTGATGCTCGCGAATCGCGTGCCCGAGATGGTGACGCATCAGCGTGCCGGCGGTTGGCACAAGCTGTGGGGCACCGTGCTTGGCGGAAAGCGCCTGACGGTGATCGGCCTTGGCACGCTCGGCGGTACCACCGCGCGCCATGCGGCGTATTTCGGCATGCGAGTTACTGGCGTTCGCGCCAACCCCGCGCCCCACCCCGACTGCGTTGCGGTGATCGGAACTGATGGTTTGGATGACGTTCTGCCGCATACGGATTATCTAGTGCTGGCCTGTCCGTTGACGGAGCGCACGCGAGGCATGCTGAGCCGCCGCCGTCTGTCGCGTCTGCCACCCGGCGCGGGCATTGTGAACATCGGCCGCGGCGAACTGTTGGACCAAGACGCGTTGTGCGACCTGCTGGACAGCGGTCATTTATCAGGCGCGGTACTCGACGTGTTCTCGCCCGAACCAATCCCGCCCGGTCATCGCCTATGGACCACGCCGAACGTGATCATCAGCCCACACACCGCGGCGGACGATCCCGACACCTACAATCCGCACAGTCTGGACATCTTCCTGGAAAATCTGCGCGCATGGCGCGATGGAAAGCCGTTGCGCAACAGATTCGACATCGTGCGTGGCTACTGAACGGAGGCATCCATGCGCATCTGGCGTTTCCCCGAAAAGCCCGACGGCATCGACAGTCTGGTACTGCGCGACGAGCCGACGCCGCGCCCCGGCCCCGGCGACGTCTTGGTGCGCATGCGCGCTGCGTCGCTGAATTACCGCGACCTCGGCGTCGCCGGCGGCCGCTCCGCGCGCGGACCGGCACCGCCGAATCTCGTGCCGTTGTCTGATGGCGCAGGTGAAGTCGCCGAAATCGGCGCCGGCGTGACACGGGTCAAGCCAGGCGACCGCGTCGCCGGCACTTTCATGCAGACCTGGATCGGCGGAGAGATCGAGCCGAACCACGTCGCATCATCGCTTGGCGGTTCGATCGACGGAGTATTGGCGGACTACGTTGTGTTCGGCCATGAAGGCCTGGTGCAGGTGCCGGCGCATCTGTCCTTCGAGGAAGCCGCCACGCTGCCGTGCGCCGGCGTCACCGCCTGGAATGCGCTCTATGGCGGACGATCGCTGCGAGCCGGGGAGAGCGTGCTGGTGCTGGGCACCGGCGGTGTGTCGGTCTTCGCGCTGCAATTCGCGCACGCGGCCGGCGCGCGGGTGATCGCAACGTCATCGTCGGACGGCAAGCTGGCACAGGTCAAGGAGCTGGGCGCGCGTGATGGAATCAATTATCGAAATCATCCCGAGTGGCAGGTCGACGTGCAGAAGCTGACGGATGGCGTTGGCGTCGATTACGTCGTGGAGGTCGGCGGCGCCGGCACGCTGCCACGCTCCATGGAGGCGGTGCGCGCCGGCGGGCAGATTCCGCTGATCGGCGTGTTGACCGGTGGCGAGATCAACCCCACGACCGTGCTGCGCCGTAACCTAACGCTGCGCGGCATCTATGTCGGCAGCCGGCAGATGTTCGAAGCAATGAACCGTGCGATCGAATTGCACAGCATCCATCCTGTCGTTGATCGGGTATTCGGCTTGGAACACGCGAAGGATGCTTACCGCCACCTGCAGTCGCAGGCGCATGTCGGCAAGGTAGTCATCCGCATCGAGTGAGCCGGCATGGAGCGGCTGGCCGTCTCATGCCGATTCGGCATGGCAAGACAGATCTTGCATAGTTTTCGGCAAGGACTGAAAATTTGTCCGTTCACAGCGTGACCCTCCAGGGAGGAGCGGCGATGGAATTCGGTATGTTCCATGAGTTTCAACGGATGCCCGGCCAGAGCGAGGCTGAGGCGTTCACCACATCGTTTGAGCAAGTCGATGCGGCGGAGCGCAGCGGACTGGACGTGATGTGGCTGGCGGAGCTGCACAGCGCGCCGGAGCGCTCGGTGCTGTCGGCGCCCCTGAATATCGCCAGTGCGATCGCAACGCGCACGAAGCGGATGAAAATCGGCATCGCGGTACAGGTGTTGCCGCTGTGCCATCCGGTGCGCATCGCCGAGGAAGCGACGACCGTCGACCATATCAGCCATGGCCGGTTGATCATGGGCATCGGCCGGAGTGGTTTTCCGCGCACCTACCAGGCGTATGGCATTTCCTACGCGGAAAGCCGCGAGCGTTTTGTCGAGGTGATGGAAATCCTCAGGCGTGCATGGACGCAGGAGCGATTCTCCTTTGACGGCAAATTTTACCACTTCAACAACGTCTGCGTGACGCCCAAGCCGTATCAGTCACCGTATCCTGAACTGCGCGTCGCCGCGAACAGTCCGGATACGTTCGAGTCGGCGGGCACGCAGGGGATACCGATCTTTGTCGCGACTCGCTTGGGCAACCTGAACGAGCTGGTGCCGAACCTGCAAGCCTATCGCAAGAACTGGGCAGAGGCCGCTCATCCGGGCAACGGCAAGGTTTATCTGCGGGTTCCGGTCTATGTGGCGGCGACCGAAGCGCAGGCGCTCTCTGAGCCGGAAGAAAGCATCATGTATTTCTACCGCTATCTCGGCCAGCGGATCGAGGAGTCCGCGACGCTGGAAGGTGC
>JASHVB010000795.1 GCA_030039695.1 Acetobacteraceae bacterium | reverse complement strand
GAGGATGACGCCACGCAATGGCGCAACGTCGCTGTAGTCGCGTCCCCAGCCCAGCAGGACATGCTCTTCCTTTACCAACAGCCCGTTGGTGGGATCCAGATCCACCCAACCGTGTCGCGGGCCGAGCCAGCAGCCGACCCATGCGTGCGACTGGTCGGCGCCGAGCCGGCCGGCTCCACCCTCTACCGGCCAGGTGCGGATATAGCCGGAGGCATAGCGCGCGGGCAGCCCGAGCGCGCGTAATGCGCTGATCATCAGGTGCGCGAAGTCCTGGCATACGCCTTCGCGCCGTTGCAGCACTTCATGAATTTGCGTGGAGGTCGTCGTTACACCCGGGCGAAAAGTGAAATCCGCCCGAATGCGCAGGTTCAGTTCGAGCAGCGCATCCAGTATCGGCCGCTCACGAGGGAAACTGGGTAAGGCGTACGCCCGCGCCTCTGCGTCAGCCGCCACCAGCGGGCTGTCGAACAGGAATTCGGCCGCCTGCCAGTCGTGCGCGGCGACGGCGGCCACATCTTCCCACGCTGTGGTTTCCATCGCGGGTGGCGGATCGGGAAAACGCACATCGACCGTTGCCTCTGCCGTCACCACGAAGGTGTGGTGTGCGATCTCGAGGAAGAACCAATTGATGACGTTGCCGAAGTGATCGGTGCCGGCGCTCTGCCACGAAGCTGCCGGTTCCGAGGCAAGCGTTGCTGACAAGACGCGCTGCCACGGAAGAGCCCGCGGATGCAGATGCGCCAAATGCGCGCTGCCATCAGCCGCACCGTGATAGTCATAACGTGTTGTATGGCGCACCCGGTAGATCACGCCGCGCCTCGCACAGGTTGCCCGTCGCCGCCGATGCCGACCGCTCGCGCCGTCGGGAGCAGAGCGAAGTAGCGGCGCGACAGGCGATCCGATAGCTCGGCGACGCCGTCCCGCAGCCCGCGCAGCTGATCAGGGAGTGCCCGCGCCGCACGCGCTTGATCCGCTGCATCGGTGACGCCGCGCACGATCGCCTGCACCTCGTCCAGCAAGCCGCTCACCATGGCGACGAGCGAGGTGTCCGACGCGCCGGAAATATTGGCCAGCATCTGCCGCGTAGCCAACAGTTGATAGGCCAGGCCGCGCGGATTGCCGTCGTCCGCCAGCATCACGTCCAACGCCGGCGCTGCCTGCAGCACCGACAGGTAACGGCTGCGGTAGGTGATCTCGGAATCGCGCAGCTCCAGCGCCAGCCGCAGTCCGTGTTCAACCCGCGCGGGTTGCGCCTCGGCGCCAGGGAACTCCAAAGCGCAAGCCAGTTCGTCCGCGATTGCCTGGGCGCGCTCGATGCGACGGCCAAGGTCCAGGAACAAGCGCCCGCCGCCGCGCACCATGTTCTCCGCTGCCAGACCGGAGACTGTCGCCGCGAACTCCAGCACACGCGACAACGCCAGGCTGGCATGTTCGCGCATCGCCCCCTCTCGGCTGGGCACGATGCCGTTCAGCAAGTCTTCCAGCTCGCGCAGCTCGCGCGCGATGACCGCGTGCATTTCGGTGGTGATCCGGTCCCGCAGCCGTGCCGCCACCACGGACAGCTGGCTGAGCAAGGTGTGGATCGCGCCCCAGTGTCCGGCTGCACGCAGCAACGCCTGGATCAGCGCGGGGCCGCCGACGCCTACGACGGTTTCAGCGTTCAGTACCCCAGCTTGCGTGAGCACGGAAATTAGTACCTGGAGCTCCGCGTGCTGATGCGGCATCGGCACCAGCCGCCCTACACGCTGGATGGCGGCACGTAGCCAGCGCGCCGCACTCTCCAACCGCTCCAGGTAACGGCCCAACCAGAAGAAATCGTCGGCTACCCGGCTCGGCAGATCGCCGGCGGTGCGCCGGATCGCCATTGCCGGTGTCCGTGGCAGGGGCGAACCGGCGACGGCCGCGACGCTCTCGGCGAGCACCCAGACATCCTTCGCGACGCCTTGCCCGCTGCGCGGCCAGATCACCGGCGCCTCGTCGGGCAGCACGCAGCCCAACCCCCCTGGCATGACGCGCCAGTCGCTGCCATCGAACATCACGAAGAGACGCAGCATCACGCGGCGCGGGTCCAAGTGCTCGCGACCGAGGCTCGGCGATGCGGACGGATCTACTGGGGCCGTTGCGACATAGCGCCACGGCGCTTTTGCCAGGCACGCCAGCGTTTGCGCACGGGCATGAGTGTCCTGCGCGTTGGGATCAATCGGTGGCGCGTTGGGGCTGAATGCTGCGCGCAGCCGCCACGCGCCGAGCTCAGCCAGCACAGATGTGCGTGCAGCGCTATCGCCCAGCCAGACTGTTGCCGGCCCGGCCAGCCGCAGTTGCTCATGCAGGAGCGCCGGAGCAAGGGAAGGCAAGAACGCGGCGAAGGCCGGCGCCTCGGCCAAGTGGCTGCCAGGATCGTTGAGCACCGACACGCGGCCCGCCCGCGCTGCATCGAGTAGACCAGGAACGCCAGGTGCGTCGGGGTGCAGCTCGAGCGGGTCGACGCGATCGCCACGCTGGGCACGTAGCAGCACGCTGATCGGCTGTAGGCCGCGTAGCGTCTTCAGGTAAAGGCCGCCGCCGCGCACTGTCAGGTCGCCACCCTCGACCAATGCGCAGGCGAGGTCGCGCGCCAGCAGCACATGCTCGAACCACGCTGGGCTGGCGTGGCCTGGCGTCAGCAAGGCAGTACCGCCGGGCTGCGGCGCGCGGTCCGGGGCGAATTGCGGTAGCAGGTCTTGCCAGGACTCCAGAAACGCGCTGACCGGGGAGATGAGCTGCGAACCGAACAGCTCGGGAACTACACGCGCGAGGCGGCGACGGTTTTCCTGCACTTGGGCAATGCCGTCGGGCCAGCCGGTATGGTCCGTCACCACACGCCAGGCGCCGTCGCTGTCGCGGACCAGGTCGGCGGCGTAGAACTGCAGCCGGTGCGCCGGTACCTCGCCGTCGGGGCTGTGGCATGGGCGAAGGAAGCCGGGATTGGCATAGACCAGCGCCGGCGCCAGCAGGCCCGACGATAGGAGCGTCTGCGGGCCGTATAGATCGGTCATCGCCGCATCGAGCAGACGCGCCCGCTGGGTCAGCCCCTCCTCCAGCGCTGTGAACTCGGTGGGCGGTAACAGCAGCGGAATGGGGTCCAGGCGCCAGGGAGCCGGCGAAGCGCCCGGCAGCAGGCTGGTGATGCCCTCTTGGGTGGCGATGCGATCGAGGCTCCGCGCGCGCTCGGCCAGCGCGTCGTGGCCGAGGCTCGAGAGCATGGACGACAGGCTGCGCCAGTGCGGACGGACGCCCCGCCTGCCATCCACCATTTCGTCGATTGCCATGGCGGAAAAGCTGGCTTGTTGCGCCGCGGTAGGCAAGGGCGGAAAAATGACGTCGCCGAGCTTACCGCAAGGAGAACGCTGATGCAGCTTGCCCTGTCCACCTGGCATGAGGTCGAGGATTACCTTCGCACGTCACGCGGCATCATCATCCCCATCGGTGCAACGGAACAACATGGCCCCAACGGGTTGATCGGTACCGATCACCTGGACGCGGAGTTCGTCGCCAAGGGTGTCGGCGACGAGACCGGGGCGCTGGTTGCGCCCACGCTGACCATTGGGATGTCGCAGCACCACCTGGGCTTCACCGGCTCGATCACGTTGCGTCCCAGCACACTGATTGCGATGGTGAACGACGTCGTTACCTCGCTGATCCGCCACGGCTTCGAGCGCTTTCTGTTCATTAACGGCCACGGCGGGAACGTGGCCACGGTGACCACCGCGTTCGATGAGATCTACGCGGGTGTGTCGATGCGCCCGCCTGCCGAGACCTGGCCGGTGCGCTGCCGCATGGTATTTTGGTTCCAGGGCAAGCAGTGTTCTGCGTTGCGCAAGGAGTTGTATGGCGACGCCGAAGGCAGCCACGCGACGCCGTCCGAGGTGTCGCTGGCCCAGTTCTACCACCCGCAGGCGATCAAACACGCGCAGATGTCGCCCAAGGTGGCACCCCGCAGCGACCGGTTTTACGACGCGGCGGATTACCGTCGGCGGTATCCGGACGGGCGGATCGGGTCTGATCCGTCGCTGTCGTCGCCGGAGGATGGAGAGCGGCTCTATAAGGCGGCCGTGGCGGACATGGCGGAGCTGTACCGGTCGTTCGTCGGGGGTTAGCGTCGCACGCGCTGCTGGCGGGAGAGGTCGACGCACGTAGCACGGAGGGTGAAGTTGCCGCGAACAGGCGCGTTGGCGCATTCGGCACCCTGCCCTGCATCGCCCCGCGCCGCGAGCTCTCCCGCTCGGCGGGAGAGGTATACTTGGGGCGCAGCCGCCGCGTGGTAATCCGCGCTTGCTCCACCCGCCCCCTTCGCTTACGCTGCACTGCGGCAGGAATGTTGACGTTTACCCCGTGTGCGGGAATGCACATCCCTGCCTGGGCGGTGATTTATCACGCCATGGAAAGATCGGGCGATGAACGAGGTAGCGGCACAGGGACTGTACGAGCCACGCAATGAGCATGACGCCTGCGGCGTTGGCTTCGTCGCGAACATCAAGGGCCGAAAATCGCATGACCTGATCCGCCAGGGTCTCAGGATCCTGGTCAACCTCGACCACCGGGGCGCCGTTGGCGCGGATCCGCTCGTGGGCGACGGCGCCGGCTGCCTGATTCAGATGCCGGACCGCTTGCTGCAGGACTGGGCGAAGCGCGAGGGCAAGAACCTGCCCAGGCCCGGCCGCTACGGCGTTGCCATGTGCTTCCTGCCGCGCGATGAACCCTCGCGCGACTTCGCCATCTCGCACTTCGAGCGGGTGGTGGCGAAGGAAGGCCAGATCATGGTCGGCTGGCGCGACGTGCCGACCAACCTGACCGGCCTCGGCGAACGCGTCATCGACACCATGCCGGTGATCCGCCAGGCGATCATCGCTGCATCGCCCACGATCAAGGACCAGGACGCTTTCGAGCGGAAGATCCTCGCAATCCGCAAGCAGATGCTGAACAACGCTCGGGCGATCGGCGAGCAGCGGCATCTGCTCGGACTGGGCGAGCTTTACATGCCATCGTTCTCGACGCGTACGATGGTTTACAAGGGACTTCTGCTCGCGCCGCAGGTGGAGAGCTTCTACGAGGACCTGCGCAACCCGCTCACCGAGTCAGCGCTCGCGCTGGTGCATCAGCGCTTCTCGACCAACACCTTTCCGTCGTGGAAGCTGGCGCATCCGTACCGCTTCCTCGCGCATAATGGCGAGATCAATACCGTCCGCGGCAACGTCAACTGGATGTACGCGCGCCGCCGTTCGATGGAATCACCCTTGCTCGGCGCCGATCTCGACAAGATGTGGCCGCTCATTCCGCACGGCCAATCTGATACGGCCTGCATCGACAACGCGTTGGAGATTCTCGTCGCCGGCGGCTACTCGCTGGCACACGCGATGATGATGCTGATCCCGGAGGCGTGGGCCGGCAACCCGCTGATGGATCCGCAACGCAAGGCCTTCTACGAATATTATGCCGCGCTGATGGAGCCGTGGGACGGCCCCGCGGCCATCGCCTTCACCGACGGACGCCAGATCGGCGCGACGCTCGACCGCAACGGGTTGCGTCCCGCACGCTATATCGTTACCGACGACGATCATGTCGTCATGGCCTCCGAAGCCGGCGTACTGCCGGTGCCGGAAGAGCGCATCCTCCACAAGTGGCGGCTGCAGCCAGGCAAGATGCTGCTGATCGACCTCGAAGAAGGCCGCATCATCGACGACGCCGAAGTCAAGCAGAAGCTGGCCGGCGCGCTCCCTTACGCCGACTGGCTGAAGCAAACCCAGTTCAAGCTGGAGGAACTGCCGGAGTCAGCCGAAACCCGCCCGCTGCAGCGACCGAACGATCCAGAGACTCTGCTGCGCCATCAGCAGGCGTTCGGCTACACCCAGGAGGATATGCAGTTCTTCCTGGAACCGATGGCGCGCGAGGGCGACGATCCTGTCGGGTCCATGGGTACCGACACGCCGATCGCCGTGCTCTCCGACAAGCCGAAGCTTCTCTACAACTACTTCAAGCAGAACTTCGCCCAGGTCACCAACCCGCCGATCGATCCGATCCGCGAGGAGCTGGTGATGTCGCTGGTTTCCATGATCGGGCCACGCCCGAACCTGCTGGGACATCACGCCGGCACGCATTACCGCCTTGAAGTCTCGCACCCGATCCTGACCAATGCCGACCTGGAAAAGGTGAGAGCGATCGACACGCTTGCTGCCGGTGGCGCCTTCCGCACTCGGACAATCGACACGACCTGGGCTACCAGCGAAGGCGTCGAGGGAATGGAGCGCGCGGTCGGGCGCATTTGCCAGGAGGCGACCGAGGCGGTACTCGCCGACCACAACATCCTCATCCTGTCCGACCGTGCTGTTTCCGCGGATCGCATTCCCGTCCCTGCCTTGCTCGCAACCGCGGCGACGCATCATCACCTGATCCGTCAGGGTCTGCGCTGTCAGGTCGGACTGGTGGTGGAAAGCGGTGAGCCGCGCGAGGTGCACCATTTCTGCGTGCTCGCCGGATATGGCGCCGAAGCCGTGAACCCCTACCTGGCGTTTGAGACGCTGGAACAGCTTCGGGTGCAGAACGGGCTGCCGCTGAAGGCGTACGAGGTTCAGAAGAACTACATTAAGGCGATTGGCAAGGGCATCCTGAAGGTGATCTCCAAGATGGGGATCTCCACCTACCAATCGTACTGCGGCGCGCAGATCTTCGACGCGGTGGGTCTGTCCGGCAGCTTCGTGGAGAAATGCTTCACCGGCACCGCGACAACAATTGAAGGCGCCGGCTTCCGCGAGATCGCGCTCGAGGCGGTGCAGCGGCACAACAACGCGTATCACGGTGGTCCGCTGTATCACGAAATGCTGGACGTCGGCGGCGACTACGCCTTCCGCCTGCGGGGCGAGGCGCATGCCTGGACCGCGGAGTCCGTCGCCAAGTTGCAGCACGCGGTCCGCGGCGAATCATTCGCGACGTTCCGCGAGTTCACCGACATCATCAACGACCAAAGCAAGCGGCTGCTGACCATCCGCGGCCTGATGGAACTGAAGTCGGCAGAGACGCCAGTGCCGTTGGACGAGGTCGAGCCGGCGAAGGAGATCGTCCAGCGTTTCGCCACCGGCGCGATGAGCTTCGGCTCCATCTCTCGCGAGGCGCACACCACGCTGGCGATTGCGATGAACCGCATCGGCGGGCGTTCCAACACCGGGGAGGGGGGCGAGGAATCCGACCGTTACAGGCCTCTGCCCAACGGCGACTCGATGCGGTCCCGGATCAAGCAGGTCGCGTCTGGCCGTTTCGGCGTGACGGCGGAATACTTGGTCAACGCCGATGACCTGCAGATCAAGATGGCGCAGGGCGCCAAGCCGGGTGAAGGCGGCCAGCTGCCCGGCCGCAAGGTCGACAAGAACATCGCTCGAGTGCGCTATTCCACGCCGGGCGTCGGGCTGATTTCGCCGCCGCCGCATCACGACATCTATTCGATCGAGGATCTGGCGCAACTCATCCATGACCTGAAGAACATCAATCCGCAGGCGCGGATTTCGGTGAAGCTGGTCTCCGAGGTCGGTGTCGGCACCGTCGCCGCGGGCGTCTCGAAGGCGCGTTCCGACCACGTGACGATCTCCGGTTTCGAGGGTGGTACCGGGGCGTCGCCGATCACCTCGCTGACGCATGCCGGTTCGCCGTGGGAGATCGGCCTCGCCGAGACGCAGCAGACCCTGGTGCTGAACGGACTGCGCGGACGGATCGCTGTGCAGGTCGACGGCGGACTGCGCACGGGGCGCGACGTGGTGGTGGGCGCACTGCTCGGCGCCGACGAGTTCGGCTTCTCCACCGCGCCGCTGATCGCTGCCGGCTGCATCATGATGCGCAAGTGTCATCTCAACACCTGTCCGGTCGGTATCGCCACGCAGGACCCGGTGCTGCGCAAGAAGTTCACTGGCACACCTGAGAACGTCATCAACTTTTTCTTCTACATCGCAGAGGAAGTACGCGAACTGATGGCACAGCTCGGCTTCCGCAAGTTCAGCGAGATGATCGGCCGCGTCGATCGCCTGGACATGCGGCCGGCGATCCATCATTGGAAGGCGAAGGGTGTCGACCTCTCGAAGGTCCTGTATCAAGTCGAGCCGCAGCCGGGTGTGGCGATCTACAACTGCGAGAAGCAGGAACATCACCTAGAGCGTGCACTGGACATAGGGTTTATCGCGGCGGCCGAACCGGCGCTCGAGCGTGGCGAGCCCGTGGTGATCGAGCGCGAGATCCGCAACGTCAACCGCACCGTCGGTGCGATGCTGTCTGGCGAAGTGGCGAAGCGCTACGGCCACGCCGGACTGCCGGACGACACCATCGCCATCAATCTGCACGGTACCGCCGGCGGCAGCTTCGGCGCGTTCCTCGCGCACGGCGTGACGCTCAACCTGACCGGAGATGCCAACGACTATGTCGGCAAGGGCTTGTCCGGCGGACGCGTGGTGGTGCGCCAGCCGGCAGATGCTAAGCGCGATCCGCTCAACAACATCATCGTCGGCAACACCGTGCTGTACGGTGCGATCGCCGGCGAGGCGTATTTCCAGGGGGTCGCGGGCGAACGCTTCGCGGTGCGCAACTCGGGTGCTGTCGCGTTGGTGGAAGGCTGTGGCGATCACGGCTGCGAATACATGACCGGCGGCGTGGTGGTGGTTCTTGGCGAGACCGGGCGCAACTTTGCAGCGGGTATGTCGGGCGGCATTGCCTATGTCTACGACGAGCATGCGCAGTTCAAGACGCTGTGCAATCTTGCCGCGGTGGACCTCGAGCCGGTGTTGCCGTCAGAGCTCGGCCTGGCCGATGCGGTGGGACGCCCGCGCCAGCGCGCGCCGAGCGTCGAGGACAACGGTATGGGCGACCCGCTGCGCTTCGATGCCGAGCGTCTGCGCATCCTGGTCGAGCGGCATCTGCTGTTCACCGGCAGTGCGCGCGCCCGCGAACTGCTGGACGACTGGGAAAATGCGCTGTCGCGTTTCGTCAAGGTGACGCCGCAGGATTATCGCCGCGCACTGCTGGAGCTGCGGGCAGAAGCCGAAGCGGCGAAGACTGTGGCGGCGGAGTGAGAGAGTAGAGCTCTCCCCGTTCACCGGAGAGGCCGGCGCGCGCAGCTCGCCGGGTGAGGAACAAGCCGGTTGCCGGCCCGCGCCTCACCCACCGCTCCGCGGCGATCTCTCCCGCTGACGCGGGCGAGGAGTAAGGAAACACCAATGGCCAACCCGACCGGCTTCATGGAGATCGAGCGAGAGGACCGCGGCTACGACAAGCCCGACGTCCGCCGACACACCTGGAAGGAATTCGTCAAGTCGATGCCGCCGCCGGCGGTGTCGCGGCAGGCCGCGCGCTGCATGGATTGCGGTATCCCGTTCTGTCACCAGGGGTGTCCTGTCAATAACCAAATTCCTGACTGGAACAACCTCGTCTATCGCGACCAGTGGCAGCAGGCGCTGACCAATCTGCATTCCACCAACAATTTTCCTGAGTTCACCGGCCGCGTCTGTCCCGCGCCCTGCGAGGCGTCCTGCACTTTGAATATCGACGACAATCCGGTGACGATCAAAACGATCGAATGCAGCATCGTCGATCGTGGTTGGGCGGAAGGCTGGGTTGTGCCAATGTTGCCGGCGCGCCGTACCGGTAAGCGCGTCGCCGTGGTGGGTTCCGGCCCCGCCGGCCTCGCCTGCGCGCAGCAGCTTACCCGCGCCGGCCACGAAGTGACCGTATTCGAAAAGCACGACCGCATCGGCGGCCTGCTGCGCTACGGCATTCCCGACTTCAAGATGGAAAAGCACCTAATCGACCAGCGCATCGAACAGATGACGGAAGAAGGGGTGAATTTCCAGACGAATGTGGAGGTTGGCAAGGACGGCATCACCATCGCCTCGTTACTGCAAAGCCATGATGCCCTAGCTCTGACCGGCGGCGCGGAGTGGCCGCGCGACCTGCCGGTGCCGGGGCGGGAACTCGACGGCGTGCATTTCGCCATGGACTACCTCATCCAGCAGAACAAACGCGGCGCCGGCGACGACGAACTGCGCGCGGCGCCGATCGGCACGATCACCGCGAAGGACAAGCACGTCGTGGTGATCGGCGGCGGCGATACTGGCTCCGACTGCATCGGCACCGCGTTCCGTCAGGGCGCTGCATCGGTGACCCAACTGGAAATCCTGCCGCGCCCGCCGGATCACGAGAACAAAGCACTGACCTGGCCGGAGTGGCCGCTGAAGCTGCGCACGTCGCACGCGCATGAGGAAGGGGCCACGCGCGACTGGGCGGTGACGACAAAGCGCGCCGTCGGTGGTGACGGCCGCGTCGAAGCGTTGGAATGCGCACGCATCGAATGGACGCAGGGCGCCGACGGAAGGATGCGGATGCAGGAAGTCGCGGGTGGCGACTTCCGTCTCCCGGCGCAGCTTGTGCTGCTGGCGATGGGCTTCCTCGGCCCGCGTCGTCCCGGCATGTTGGAGCAAGCCGGACTGACACTCGACGCGCGTGGCAATGTCGCTGCGAACACCGTGGATTATCGCGCGTCCATGGATCGCGTGTTCGCTGCCGGCGACATGCGACGCGGACAGTCGCTGGTGGTGTGGGCGATCCGCGAGGGCCGTCAATGCGCCCGCGCGATCGACGCGTTCCTGATGGGGACCAGCCTGTTGCCAGCCTGATCGCGCGCGCCCATCGTTCGCTGCACGCCTCTCAGGAGACTTACGCTATGCCGCGTCTGAAGTTTGGTGCCTTCCTCGCCCCGCATCATCCGATCGGCGAGCACCCCATGCTGCAGTTCCGTCGTGACCTCGATCTGGTGGAGCAACTGGACAAGCTCGGCTACGACGAATTCTGGTGCGGTGAACATCATTCGAGCGGATGGGAAATGATCGCCTCGCCGGAGATGTTTCTCGCCGCGGCAGCGGAGCGTTCAAAGCGCATCAGGCTGGCGACGGGCGTGGTGTCCTTGCCCTACCACCACCCGTTCAACGTCGCGCAGCGCATGGTTCAGCTTGATCACATGAGCGGCGGGCGTGCAATTTTCGGCTCGGGTCCCGGCGCACTGGCGTCAGACGCGCACACCCTCGGCGTCGATCCGATGGTGCTGCGCGACCGGCAGGACGAGGCGATCGGCGTCATTCGCCGATTGTTCAATGGCGAGCGAGTCACCTGCAAAAGCGAATGGTTCAACCTGAACGACGCCGCGCTGCAACTTCTGCCGCTGCAGGAGGAGATGGAGTTCGCGGTTGCGTCGCAGATCAGTCCTTCAGGCATGACGCTGGCAGGGAAGCATGGCATCGGCATCATTTCGATTGGCTCGCTGTCGCAGGAAGGGCTGAATGCGCTGCCGACGCAATGGGGGTTTGCGGAGGCTGCGGCGGCGAAGCATGGTCGGACAGTGGATCGGAAGAACTGGCGCGTGCTGCTGAGCTGGCATATCGCCGAGACCCGCGAGATAGCCCGGGAACAAGCGCGGGACGGACTCTTCCGGCACCATAATGAATATATCACCGGTACGCTGCAGCGGCCGGGCGCCAAGCCGTTCAAGACGCCGGACCAAGCCGTGGACCTGACGTCGTATTCCGACGGCGCAGTGGCAACGATCGGCACACCGGACGATCTGGTGGCGCGGATCAAGCAGGTGCTGGAGATGAGCGGTGGATTCGGCACGGTCGTGGGCTTCGTGCACGACTGGGCCAATCCGGCGAACACTGTAAGAAGCTGGGATATGGTGGCGCGCTATGTGGTGCCGGAGATCAACGGGTATCTCGCGGGGCTGCGGAAGTCGCGCGAGTTCGTTGCCACCAACCGTCAGTATTTTGAACGTGCGCGCGAGGCCGTGATGGCGAAAATCACTGAGAACGAAGTCGCAGCGGCGGCGCTGTCGGTGACCAAGTCGTCGATGCTGGCTGCGTCGGCAAGCAACCTTCCGGACCTGCAGAAGGCCAAGACGGCAGCGGATTAAAGGACAGCCGCCAGTCCGGCCAATCGGCGGCACCGTTATGTTGCCACAATTGATGAGACCGCAGAATCAGAGAAAACAATGGCCTGCGATTGCCGTATGAGATGCGAAATTGCCGCTATTTTGAGAATTTGCTTACGCGTGGTGCCGCAATTGTGAGAATGTTAGGACCGAACGTTGCAGCAAGGTCGGATGCATGCGGAACGACGTTGCCGGGGACGACCCAGCCTGAAAGGAGGCTTGCCCCGGCTTTGTGATGCGCCCGACCATTTAGGCCAGAGATAGCGAAACGCCCTCATGGTACGCACAAGCAAACACGATGGCAATCTAACCAGCCCATACCAACAACACGCGTGGTCTTGCGCCCAGCTTCTATCGGCCGCAACCCGACATAAACGGGCAGCGGTGGCGAGTCCTCCTTGGCTAGTACCCTTGCACAGGGATCATGACTCGTTGGCTGGATAAGGATAGGCTTGGGCGAGCTTATTGCGAGCCTGGTCTGTGGTGAACATCCATTTGATGCGTGCTTTGGCATTGTTGCGCTGTTTTTGCCAGGCGTCGATCTCGGAGACGAGTTTGTTGCGCTCGCCGATACGGCGGTTGAGACACTGACCGCGCAACACGCCGATCTCGATCTCCACCATGTTAAGCCAGCTGGCGTGCTTGGGTGTGTAATAGAACTCGAGGTGGTGCTGGATGCGATGAGCCTCCGGTGCCGGGAATGCTTCGTATAGGGCGCCGGGAGAATGCGTGGAGAGGTTGTCCATCACCACCCGGATCACCTCGGCCTTTGGATAGTGCAGATCAACCAGGTCACGCATGTATTCGGCGAAGTCGCGGGCCGTGCGGTGATCGGTGACCTTGACGTTGCGCCACGGACGGTGCGCATTG
>JASHVB010000097.1 GCA_030039695.1 Acetobacteraceae bacterium | reverse complement strand
CGCTGGTCGACGGCACGTTGCAGCTGCTGGCCTATCCTCTGCGGACCAGCGGCGTGACCGTGGCGCAGGAGATCGCGCCTGATCTGCCGGATGTGCTGTGCGATCCGGACCAGATGATCCAGGTGCTCAGCAATCTGCTGACCAATGCGCGTCACGCGCTGGAAGACAGGCCGTTGCCGCGCCGGGTGCGACTGACGACCCATGCCGCGGGCGAATGGGTCGAGCTCGAGGTGGCGGACAATGGGCCTGGTGTTGCCGATGACATCCGTTCGCGGATATTCGATCCGTTCTTCACCACCAAACCGGTTGGCTCCGGCACCGGCATCGGGCTTGCGGTGTCGCGCGGCGTCGTGGAGGCGCATGGCGGCTCGCTGGTGCTGGCGCCGTCTGACGGCGAGGGCGCTTGTTTTGTGGTCCGTCTGCCGTTGGCGCGAGACGCGTCGCGGATGTCCGGCACCACCGATACAACTGGAGTGCCGCCGAGCCTTGCACCACCCGTGCGGACCGCGCTGGTGGTCGACGACGAGCCGGATATCGGCGAGTTGCTGGCGGAGATGCTGCAGAAGCTGGGTTATCGCATCGAGGTGACGGTCAGTGGCGAAGCGGCACAGGCGGCGCTGATGGAGCGTGACTACGACGTGGTGTTGTGTGACCTGCGGATGCCCGGGCTGGATGGGCCTGGCCTGTATGACTGGATGGCCGAGCACCGGCCGCATCTGTGTGCGCGCACCGCGTTCATCACGGCTGACACCCTGAGCGCCTCGTCTCACCGTTTCCTGGCCCGTGCCGCTCGGCCGATCCTGGAAAAGCCTTTCGTTCCGGCGGAGTTGCGCGAGCTATTGGCGAAGCTTCTGTCGGATACACCAGGCTGAGGCCTCATCATGACTCGTACGGCAACTTCACCGCCTTATGCTGCGGATTAATTCCGATGTCGCGTTCCAGCAATTGATGAGGGTTGAACCGGACCCAGTATCCGAGCGACGTGATCGCACTCGTGGTACTATGGTGGCTCCGCCACAATCTCAGTCTGCGAGATCTGGCTGAGATGTTCCTGATCCGCGACATCGTGTTCACCTGCGAGGCGGTCCGCAATCGGGAGGCAAAGTTCGCCCCCGCGGTGGCGGAGGAGCTCCGCCGAGGCCGAAGGGCAAGGTCGGTGGTCGCTGGTACCTCGATGAGACGTATATTCAGGTGCAAGGCCATTGGAAGTGCCTCTACCGCGCGATCGATTGCGATGGCGTCATGGTCGACGTGATGCTCAGCGAGCACCGGAACTTGGCCGCGGTCGAGCGTTTCTCTCGATCAGCAAAGGCGGTCACTGGTGTGATTCCCAACGGGGTCACAACGGACAGCCACGACGCCTGTCCCCGGGGCGATCCGGACGGAGCTCGGCATCCGCGTGCGGCATCGCACAGACTGCCATCTCAACAATCGCCTCGAGCAGGGATCATCGGGGCGTCAAGCGCCGATGTCGACCGACGCTTGGCTTCAAGCGCGCCTCATCAGCAAGATGATATTGCCGCGGCCCCGACGAACTCAAGAACTTCCTCCGCTCTCGATCACGCATGTGCCAACTCGTTCCCGCCGCCGCACGGCGCTTTCACCATATGCGCCGGACAGCCGCCGGGCCCGGTATTCTGGAAGCCATTTGAACGGTCCGCCCCGCAGCTTACGAACATCGCGCCAAGCAGGCTCGAGAGCCGAAAGAACCCGGTAAGCCAGCAGCGAATCTCTTGCCCTACGGCGTACAATCTCGCAATCCGGCTCTGGGGGTGGCGCCAGACTCAGTTACCGTAACAATGCCTCGACGAGGGTTACCGCGCGGCCCGGACCTTTGCAGCTGCCGATAGAATTATCGCCGCCACCATAACTCCCGTGGATATCAGACCAATCGGCGTGACACGAACGGTGGTGCGTGCTTTCACCCTATCGCCGATGCAAATTTCGGCCTCTATCGTTATCTCCTCGGACTGGCTGGCGGTGTGAGGAACGCTCAAGTCTGATTGTACCAGTGTCATAACCGTACCGTGGCGAAGTGGCGATCTATGCTATCCGGTCAGTGCTAGTCGGTGAAACGACGCTTACAGTCTGAGAAACAGGAGGAACGAATGTAGGTGTTACCAGTGACCATAAGGTAATCCATGGATAGTGTCAACATTAATATAGGGAACCTCAGAGCCAGCCTTCTCGACACGATTCTTGATCGATCTATAGGACGATGTGGCCGACGTCAACATAAAATAGAGTGGCGTAATGAAATCTGTCGGTGTTGAGGATCCCTGCGAGAGTCGCTTCAAAGGCGACACCAACGGAGTACCGCGGCTCACGCGAGTGAGCGAGACCTTTAACAGAGTGTCTGGGGTAAGCTCAAATTTGGCAGTGCCAGGCGCTGACGCAGCGCCTGGCGTACCGGCCGACCATGGCAACGGCGACAGTCTGGCGAGACCGTTGAGAACCGCCATGTCTTTGTGCTAACGCGGACGCCCCGGCCGGTATGACGAATTGACCAACTGGCGAAACTCCTATATGTCGTATGTTGCTGTCGTCAATATGGGGCAATATGGCCGGTGGCAACACCAAAGGAGCGCTCATGTCGAAGATGCTGTCCGCCAGCCGCCCCTATCATCATGGCGATCTGCGCCGTGCCTTGATCGACGCAGCGCTGGCGCTGGTAACCGAAGAGCAGGACTGGGAGTTTTCCTTGCGGGAAGTGGCCCGCCGCGCCGACGTCAGTCACAACGCCCCGTACAACCACTTTTCGGACAAGACAGATCTCTTGAGCGCTGTGGCCGCGGTTGGCTTCGAGGGGCTGCGTGACGGAATACTGGCGGCGGTTGCCGGGACGGATGCGGCTGACACCGCGCTGTTCAAGGCTGGCCGTGCGTATGTCCGGCTCGGAACCAAGAACCCGGCACTGTACCGCTTGATGTTTGGGCCGGCCCTGGCCAATTCTCAGAGCGGTGAGCAGCCCCGGTTGGCGCGGGAGGCGGGCATGCTGTCCCGGGCAGTATTGGAGGATATCATCCGGCGCGGTGCTCAATCAGGCGTGTTCGCAATCTCTGCCGACAGCAAGCGGGATATCGCGCTGGCCGCACTCTCGGCATGGTCAATCGTTCACGGGTTGACCATGTTGATTATCGATCGCCTCGCGGGGCCAGGTGCCCCTACGCGAGAGATGATCGACCGCATCATAGGGGTTCATGTCGAAGGCTTGCGGCACGGTCTGCCCTAACGCGCCGGCGCCCGACACCTGCCTCGGGCGCTGCCGAGGTCCGGCGCCGGGTCAGAGCGAACACTGGCAATAAAGCTCCTTTTCACCCGCGATCACTGTGGTCATCGCGGCGGGTGGAGCGCCGCGATGATCAATCAGAATTGGAACGTGGCGGCGAGGAAGGGACCGCTGAGCGCGATGCCCACCCGCATGGCACTACCGGTGTAGTCGATGTGCATATGCCGATAGCCGACATGCAGCATCAGCCAGGAATTGTAGCGGTAGTCCAGCATTCCCAACACCTCCCAGGTCATGTTGCCCCCGCCTGAACCCCCGACATCGGCATACCCGGTCAGGCCGAACCGGGGCGCGATGTTGTAATGATACCGCACGCCAAACAGCGGTGCCGCCCAGCTTACCGCGGAGTTGGTGGTAAGCCCGGGGGCGAGACCGGAATTGAAGGTCAACTTGCTCCATACCGAGACGGTGCGGAACCCGACCCCCAGATCGAGCCATTGTTTCTGCTGCTCCACGACCCGATACATGCCCATCTCTGTGGTGACGAACTGAGTGGTTTGCACGGTCGCGCCCGAGAAGTACGGCCCTGTCGACACCGGCGCACGCAAGGATACCACCATGAGGTCGGACATGATCCCGAAGCGGCCGTGGCGAGCCTCGAGGTTGACCATGAATGGGATGTTGTTCAGGTGGGTGAGCACATCTCCGAGGCCTGCGCTCGCGGTGTGCGTCGCCGCGCCTGGCGCGGTGGACGTGAACGTGCCACCCAGGCTGGAGACCCACCCATAAGGGGTAATGAAGAATTCCCATCCGGATCTGGGAGCGCCCTGGGCCTTGGCACCGCTCGCGAGCGACAGAACCAACGCGACGGTCCCTGTGAGCAGCATAAGCCGCGTGGCGCGGGAGGGGCGCGACGCGATCCCCCGCTCACCCGAACTCCGAGCGATGACGAGCGTCGCGGTGCCGCCACCTGCCGAGGCCGGCACAGGGCCGCGGACTGGCAGGATTGTGTCGCATAATCGCGAATCGCGGATGCGATCGCGCGAAATGGTCCGCAGAGGAACGAGCTGGCGGATCCTGCGGAGCAGTTGGCTCAGGTTCTGGGTGCGATCGCACTTCGTCGAACGCATGCCGCGGGGCCGCACAGGCGATTTCATGGCTAACAACTGCGCACATTCCTTGTCATTGAAATTAACATGGATGGCTGTGGTAGAGCTGTGGCAACCTGGCCGGCGGCTTCAGCTATCGTCGCGGACCAGGCGCGTTGAGATCAGGTCCTGCGCCGCAAGGGCGGAGGGACCCATGCGCCATCGAGAATCGCCGCTTCGGGCGCATAGAGCCGCATCGTCAGCCCGAGTACGCCGGTTGCAGGGGACGGCAGCCAATTCGCAGTACGGTCCCCACCTGGATTGGCATGCTGGATTAAGAGGTCGAGCGACCCGTCGGCGTTGCGCCGCAACGGATCGCGGCTGCCGATGGCAAACCGGTTGATCGGGTTGGCGACCTGAAACCCGGCTGCGTCGTACATTGACAGTGACCAGAAGGCGTCCACCGGCGGCAAAGCGTCGTTATCAAAGTGCAGCACGTAGTCGTTCTGGGCGACGGGGGTGTTGCCGTCAGCATCGGTGATGATGAGGGGGTAGACTGCATCCTCGGGCTGGTTCGCCGTAAGCAGGATCTGCGCGATGACCGCACGCTTCAGATAGTCGATGCCATACACGCCCATCGTATGGGTCATGATCTGCCAACCATTGACAACGTGGCCGAGGCTTGCCGCCCGCGTACGCATCCGTCGTTGGCCCTCGGCCACGGACCTGCCCAGGGCATCGCGCAGCGTGGGGCTCAATTGCCCAGGGTTGTAGCTTTGACCAGGCTTGATGCCGATGCGCTTCAGCCTCTCGAGAATAGACCAGTCAGTGATATGCGGTGGATTGGCCTTCATAAGCTCTGCGGCATACTGGAAGTACTGCAGCGCCGGCATGTGATCGACCTCCGCCTGCGGTGCCGGACCAGCGATGTGCGGTAGCGGCGTGTCTGGGGCAGGCGACGGTGGCGACACGCGGCCCCACTGCGACAGGGGGGTGATCGTGTAGCCGTCCTGGATCTTGTGTACCGCTGCATAGTCCTGTGGCCCATTGGTCTGCGTACGGCCAACAATCCACACGGTCGGCGTCGGCGCGTCGATGCGCGTCACCCCGTTGGGGAGTGTTCCGGTCCAGCCCGGTGGGACCACGGCGAAATGCCCGACCACGGTGCCGGAGGTTCGTGATCCCGGTGCGGCAAACACGTCCGTCCACATGTCAAGCATCGGCAGAACATAGTAACGGCCCCCCGTGTCCGGCACCGACACAACCATCGGTCCCCTAGTGAGATCGAGCCACGCCGTGGAGTACAACGTGTCGAAATTGGACCGCACCACAACCTTGAAATCAGCCGGTGGAAACGTGCGGACGTGGAAGAACTGGTTTGTCAGGCTGTTGCGCGGGGTCCCCGGCAGGGCGTTCGTCTGGCGCCGTGTGATCCCCATCGTCACCAGGGGATAGAGATACAGATAGGCATCCACGGCGATATCGAGCGTGTCTTGTGCGCGGACGTCCTCGGGCTGTCGTGCGAGGGCTTTTGTAGCGTAAGGCGCCATCAGGCCCGTAGCCGCCGCGGATAAAAGCAGGCCGGTGAACGGCCGTCGGTTGATGGTGATCATGACATTTTCCTTCGAGGTTGGGGTTCGGGTTGCAAGCTGGCATCGCTCCGCTGAGGGCGGCGCCGGAGAACGCGATACGAGCGCTCGGCACCTTGGTTGTCCGGTTGTTTGGGGGAACGTGATTGTCGCGGGGCCAACAAGGACCGCAGACCTTCGACCTGGATTGCGATCAACCGTTCGACAATGTCGTTGGTCGAGACGTCGTACTCAGCAAGGCGGTCGATAATGAGCATCGTCAGACCATGTGCGGCTGACCAGATCGAGAGCCTGGCCAATGCGATGTCAGGCCTACTGTCGGACGAGGTTGCGAAGGCGCCCAAATGAGCGCCGCGCACGATCATCTCATCGAGTGCGGCCTTGGCGGCAGCGGCCGCTGTCCGTGTCAGCCTTGGTCGGACGCCGCCACAGCAGTGGGCCAGAGCGGGGCCAAACATCAGCCGGTACAGCGCCGGATTCTCGGTTCCAAGGCGCACGTATGCTTGCCCGCCTGCCATGAGCATGGCTTCGGCCGTATCGGCGTTGCCAATTGATGATGTCAGGCCATCTCGCAGCCGCTCAAATCCGACCGCAGCGATGGCATCGAGCAGATCACGCTTCTCGGGAAAATGGTTGTATGGCGCACTGTGACTGACGCCAGCCCGGCGAGCTACTTCCCTGAGCGAAAAACTCCATTGCTGTTCTTCGGCGACCAGTGTCAGCGCCGCGTCAATCAAGGCGCGGCGGAGGTCGCCGTGGTGGTATGGCAGCTTAGAAGATCGAACCCTTGTCATAGGTGACACCACCGTTGTGGACACTGTCCATATAAGGGAATGTGGGCGATGTCAACACTAAGTTGGCGACACGGTCGAATAGCGTTGGATGCTCGGGTTGCTGACTTGGGTCGCGTCCGGGGCCGGCCCCACCCTTCTCACCAGGCCGACGATTCGTCGCCTCATCAATGACGCAGACTCACCACAAGCGGAGCGTCACGATGCCCAAGGAGCGCGTTGAGCCGCTACCGCAACGCCTGATCGAGATATGACGATCCGCGGCCTTGCCACCGGATTGGTAGCAACCGGAGGACCTTGTCGGTAATCTCGCCAAGCAGTTGATGGTCGTCGTTATGATCGACCCTTGGCGGGGGCAGAGCGCGCTCATCGTCGCGCGATGTGCCGGTCGATAGCGATCAACGAACCGTCAGACCGCACGGCACAAGGGAATCATCGGCGGCGCCATCGACAAAAATTCTATCGAAGAAGATAACCTAGAACGCGATCGGTCATTCGACCGAACGGCGCCCGCACCATATCGGCGAAATTCCATCTGGCCTGCGTGAATACACCCTTGGCATGGCTCAACGATCTAAACCCTTCCTCGCCATGATAGGCACCCATGCCACTGGGGCCCACGCCGCCGAACGGCAAATCGTCCACGGCATAATGGAGCATCGTATCGTTGAGCGTCACGTTTCCGCTCGTCGTACGAGCAAGCACCTGCTCAACCACTCTTGCGCGATCGCTAAAGAGGTAGAGCGCAAGCGGTCGTGGACGTGCATTGACGTAGGAAATCGCCTCTTCAATCGTTTGATAGCCGATAATTGGCAGGACAGGCCCAAAGATCTCCTCCCGCATCGCAGCCATGTCTGGCGTTGCACCAAGGATTATTGTCGGCGCCAGCGTCCGTTCGCGCTGGGGACCATCCGTATAGACCTCAATTATGTCCGCGCCCTTCACTCGCGCATCTTCAATCAAGTCCTTGAGTCGCTGATGATGCCGCTCGCTGATGATCGCGGAATATGAGTCATCCAAGACGCCTTTTGGATAGGCATGTCGACAATTCTGCTGAAAGGCGGCGATAAACGGGGCTACCTCGGTCGCTTGTACCAAGGCATAGTCCGGTGCGATGCAGGTCTGGCCGGCATTCGCCAGCTTGCCGAAGACAATTGCTTTGGCTGCCCGCGAGAGGGAAAAACCCTGGTCGATAATCGCTGGCGATTTGCCTCCTAGCTCCAATGTCACCGGCACCAGATGATCGCTTGCGGCTCGCATCACCTTACGCCCGACATCGGTGCTGCCGGTAAAGAACAGATGATCAAAGGGTAGGCTGGCAAAGGCCGCACCAACCTCTGGCCCACCGGTAATGACCGCAACCTCCGTTTCGGGGAAAATCTCGCTCA
>JASHVB010000794.1 GCA_030039695.1 Acetobacteraceae bacterium | reverse complement strand
CATGCCAGCGCTCGCGCCCGCTCGGCGGACAGAGGCGGTAACCACCGAGTTCGTCGTTGAGGTACTCGCAGATCAGCGACGATTCGGTCAGCCGCTCACCGTCGTCAGTGACCAGTGCGGGAATGCGGGCGATCGGTGTCGCTTCGAGAAAATCGTCGCGGTACGGCACTGTCTCGGTGCCCCAGGAATGCGGCCATTTCGTCGGGATGATCTCCACCCGATCCTCGAGACCGAGCTCGCGGATGGTAACGGTGCATTTGCGCACGAACGGCGATGCCGGCGTGTAGTACAACTTCATCATGACTGGCGCTGATCCAACCGTTGCATGCGGTTTCGTTCTCGCAGTCGCCGGAATACTGCCCGAACGAAGGTGAGCGTCAAGGCGACCAGTTCACGCCTGCCATCACACGGGCTGGCCATCCGAACATCACGGCGGCATCGCGACCGCGGCGTTTGATGCCAGCGGCGACTTTTCTGTAACCGCCTAGGAAAGTTCCTCGTCAATGCGGGGCGCGGTGCGAATCCCTGACGCTGTTGATGGCACCGGCTCACCTGGCGGCAAGCTCCGAGGTGCAGAAGGCGCAGCGCCGCGCGGCAATGGGCACATCGCTGAGGCATTCTGGACATTTCTTCGTGGTTGGATCGGGCGCGGCCTCGCCGCGGCGCATGCGCGCGAGCAGGTTGTTCACAGGCATCACAACAAAGAAGTAGATCGCGACACCGATCAGGATGAACGACACTACGGCGTTGATGAAGTCGCCGACCAGGAACTTGCTTCCATTGATAGTGAACTGGATCGCCGAAAAGTCCGGCTTGCCAACGATGGCGGCTATGAGCGGGGTGATCAGGTCTTTGACCAATGCGGTCACGACGGCCCCAAACGCCGCGCCCATCACCACCGCCACCGCCAGATCGAGCACGTTGCCCCGCAGCATGAATTGCTTGAAGCCTTGCAGCATGGGTTCCCTCCCTGAATCGATGCGGTGGCATGATCGGCGTTCTGGCAGAGCTGCGCCAGTGCTATGCGAAGAAGTTTCAGCGCGGCGTGCCGGTGGTCAGCGTCGGTCGTACCTACCGCGCGTCCCGACGCCGTTATGCCACGGACAGCTGAGCTGCTAAATGAACGGGGAGCAGGCGAGGCGAGCGGTGAACGGCGGCGAGCTACGCTGCCAGCAGCATCAGGGAACCTCAGCTGGTTGGCGGCCTCGCGCGGCTGTTCTCTCCTGGCTAGCCCGTGTCGGAGACTGGTCTCGTGGTGATGGAGAAGATCAACAACAAAATTACGTCGTTTCCATCCCTCATCCGGACGCCCACCGATGGGTCGAGCGATGCGGCGCTGGAATCCGGTCGGATCCGGATCCGATGCCGACCCAGACGTATGCCGTCATCATCAAACGCTCAGGCGGCTACGTCGTTCTCCACGCGCTGGCCTAGCCGTCGAGTCGGTCGTCACCCCGCGAGAATATCCACAGCGGGTCAGCGCGACTCAATTACTTGCGCTGCGTCCGTTTGGAGCCGTGGACCTTGCGGCGAGATGGCTGCTCTTTTTGCAGTCCTGGTCACCTGGAAAAGACTGCCACCACGCTCTGCAGGAGCTGGCGGGGTGCAAGTCGGCTCGATCAGAGCTCGGATCGGGCCGACGATCGGTACAAACCCGCTCGAGCGCATCATCTGCCGTTGTTCAGATTGTGCCAGACTCCATAATCGCCGGCTGATCCGTCAATGCAAAAAAACCGCCAGCGGCGTCATGACAGACTTTGGGGATGCGAGCGTTAGACCCTCATCGCTTTGCACTTCCACCGACGCCAGACGCTCCTGACCGCCGCCGCTCAATTTGGTCGTGCCCGGTCGCCCTACGCCGCCCCCCTGACGGCCACCGCGCGCCCCTCACGAATGTCCAGTCGCCGCCCCCCGAAGGCGTGTGCCGCGGATGAATGACTCGCGAGCAGCACCGTACGCCCGATTGCCAGCCGACGCAGGCTTTCCAGCACCTCGGCCTCGGTTGCCGGGTCCAAATGCGCGGTCGGCTCGTCCAGCAGCAGCAGCGGCGCATTTTTCAGGAACGCCCGCGCGATCGCCACGCGCTGCGCCTGACCGCCGGACAAGCCATAACCGCCCTCGCCCACCTGCGTGTCCAGCCCTTGTGGCAGCGACGCGGCAAACTCGGCCACGCGAGCATTGCGCGCGGCCTCCTCAATCTCGGCGTCGGTCGCCTCCGGGCGGGCGAAACGGATGTTGTCGCGGATGCTGCCGGCGAACAGCACCGGACGCTGGCCGATCCAAGCGGTCAGCCGCGACAGCGCCTGCGGCACCAACTCGGCGATGTCGGCACCGTTGATCGTTACACGCCCGCTATCCGGGCGGACAAACCCGAGCAAGATCTCAATGCAGGAGGACTTGCCAGCGCCCGACGGGCCGGCAAGCACCAGCGTCTCACCCGCCGGGACCCGGAAGCTCAGCCCGTTCAGCGCCGCGGGGCGAGAGGGGTCCCAGGTCAGCCGCACGTCCTCAAACGACAACATCACACCGTGTGCCGCGACCGTGCGGATGTCGCGCGCCGGCGCGGACGGCGGGGCGGGCGGCAGATCGATCAGCGACTCGGCGGCGCCAGTGGCGTGCAGCCGGTCTTGGTAGGCGGCCGCGAACGTGCGCAGCGGTGCGAAGAACTCCGGCACCAGTAAAAGTACGAACACCGCGAGGCCAGGCTCGGTCAGTTCACTGTGCAGCAACAGCAGGCCGTAGCGGATGGCCAGCACCACCAGCGCCGCCGCCGCGGCCAGATCCAGCGCGGCTGAGGACAGAAAGGCGACGCGCAGCACCCGCATGGTGCGGCGGCGCAGCTCGTCGGCGGCGCCGGCCAACGCGCGGGCCTCGGACTCGGCGCGACCGGCCAGCACGATCGTGGCGATGCCACGCACGCGGTCGAGGAAGCGGGCCTGCAGCCGCGCCAACGCCAGGAACTGGTTGCGCGAGGCCGCGGCCGCGCCAATCCCCGCCGCCGCCATCGCCGCCGGCACCAGCAGACCGCACAGCAGCAGAACCAGTCCGGCCCAGCGGTCGGCCCAGGTCGCGGCGATCAGTACCAGGAAGGGGCCGCCGACCGCAAAACTGGCGGCAGGGATCCAACGCGAATAGAGGCCGTCTAACGCCTCCACCCGGTCGACAACGATGGAGGCCAGATCACCGGAGTGGCGTTCGCGCAGCATGGCCGGGCCAGCGTGCAGCAGCCGTGTCAGGGCATCGCTGCGTAACCGCCGCCGCGCGGCCGCGCCGGCGTTGAAGGCGGCGGCCTCGGAGGCGTACATCAGCCCAGCGCGTAGCAGCGCCAGCACGGCGAAGCCGACGAGCAGCCAGGCGGCATGATCGGCACGGCCACTCAGCGCGTCGGCCAGCAGGACCGCGACGCAATACGCTTGCCCGATCGCCAGTATCGTGCCGGCCAGGCTGAACCCCAGCACCGGGCGCGCGGCGCGTCCTCCGGCCTTCTGCTCGCCGCGCAGCCAAGCCCGCGCCGCCATCCTGGTCTTCGCTGCATCCATGGCCGGTGCGAATACCCTAGGGGGTGCGGGATGCACAGAGCCTGCGCGCTGAGTCTCGATATCTTGGTTCACGCCGTTCTCAATGCGCGTTCCCGCAGGGGCCGCTCCGCCAACTCTGGTTGGCTGCGTCGAGGGTGAGTCGCCTTCGCGCGACGACGGACATACGTTCGTCTGCCTTGCAGCCGTGCAACGTCAGAAAGGGGGTGACCGTTCGATGCCCGTCGACCCGCAAGTCCAGCTTCTCCTCGACAAGGGTGCCGGCGTGCCGGCGACCCACACGTTGTCGGTGGAGGCGGCACGCCACCTCTACGAGGCCCGCATCCCACTGATGGCGCCACCGCCTGCGGTGGATACGACGTATGACCGGCTGCTCAGCGGTCCGGGCGGGGAACTGCGCGTGCGCATCTATCGGCCGGTTCGCGAGCGCAATTTGCCGATGATGGTATTCTTCCACGGCAGCGGCTTCGTGCTCTGCAGTCTCAACACGCACAATGGCATCTGCCAGAACCTCTGCGCTGGCGCGGGCTGCACGGTTGTCTCGGTGGATTATCGCCTGGCACCAGAACACAAGTTCCCGTCCGGACTGGACGACTGCGTGTGGGCCACGCGCTGGGCGGTGGAGCATGCGCACGAACTGGACGCGGACCCGAACAACGTCGTGATCGCGGGCGACAGTGCCGGCGGCAACATGGCCGCCGCCGCCGCGCTACGTTTGCGCGACGAGGGCGGACCGGCGCTGCGCGGCCAACTGCTGATTTATCCAGTCACCGACTACCACACGCCCGGGACGCCATCCTACGAACGCAACGCCGAAGGCTACGGCCTCACGCGCGACACCATGAAGTGGTTCTGGCGGCATTACCTGAATGACGAGTCGGAAGCGTCCAACCCGTTTGCGTCGCCGCTACGGGCGCGCGATCTCAGTGGGCTGCCACAAGCCATGGTCCTGACCGCGGAATACGACCCGCTCTGCGACGAAGGGGAGCTGTACGCGGCGAAGCTCGCGGAGGCCGGCGTGACGGTGCAGTACAAATGCTGGCCCGGCATGAATCATGGTTTCTTGTTCTGGGTCGGCGTCGTGGACCAGGCCGGCATGGCGATGGGCGAGACATGCGATTGGCTGCGAGGGGTGTTTCGGCAGCCCGCGTAGCGCGGGACAACGACACCGCGTCCAGCGTCTCCCCCGCCGCGCATGCGGGCGATGGCCGGCGTACCGCCGCAGGTCGACAAACCCGCATTGGCACAATCGGACCGCACCGGCGGATGCGTGGGCGACGTCGTGCGACGTCGCACCGGACGGGTCGAAACGGTGCGCCATTGCGGCCTCGCGCATGGCCGACAACCGCTCCTCGTCGGTGCGGGCGTGGAGCGCGCAGCTGCGCTCACCCTTCAGCTCATCCGATGACAGGCCGGAAAACCGGAAGTCGGTCTCGCCGTACTCGATCGTGTCGGCGCGGCCGTCCCTGTCGTGGGCGACCAGCGTGACGGCGTCGGGCTAAAGTCGCTGCCGGCGATGATGCGATGGGTCACCGGTTCCTCTCAGCCGGCCAGCACGCCCAGGGCGTCCCGGTGCCGGTGGGACACGCAGCTCAGCAAGTGCTCGATGCCAGCATCACCCCATCCAAGCCCTTCTGAACGGGTCAGCCGGCCCACCCCTCTGGGCCAATCCGACAAAATCGCTGGGTTTCCTCGCGTCCCGATCTGTCAGGGGCGAGCAAGCCGGTGCGTTCACCGGTCACCGCGCCGGCGGCGGCACCGGCCCGTGGCGCGCGCCCGCTCGCAGCCGCGATCGCCGCCCCGCCGCCGGCACCAATCCGATCGCCGGACACGGCCCTGTTGCCCGGGTCGCAGCTGCACTGGGCCAGCGCAAGCGAAAGTGCCGCCAGAACCAGCCAGGCCGTGACACCCGCCGCAGCGGCGTTGCCCTTGCTTCAGTCTGCGATCGGACCGAACCGCCCTCAGCGGGCGGTCAGCACGCCACCCAATGCTCCCGCACCGGCACCGATCGCAGCACCCGTGGCAGGCCGGCCGCCGGCGACGGCCGCGACGCCCGCGCCGGCCCCTGCGCCCAGCAGGCCTCCGGTGACCCCGCGGGTGGCCGGGTCTTCGCCGCATGCCGCCAGACCCAGCAGAATGCCGCCCACGAGGACGCCGACGACGATCTTGCGATACATGTTTCATTCCCTTCGTGGCTGCCCATCCAGGGCAATCTGCAAATCGAACGGGAATTCTTGATGGCCGGATCGAGGCGGTCGAAAGGCCGGGCGTTCACCCTCTTGTTAACTGGGGGCGGCAGGGCTAAGCCCCAGCGCCTTCCCCCCAACCCCGATGCGCACCACGCGCAAAGGTATTCCGGATGTTCGCTCGGATGCTCGGCTTCATGTCCGCTGACATGGCTATCGACCTTGGTACCGCCAACACGCTGGTCTACGTGAAGGGCCGCGGCATCGTGCTGGCGGAACCCAGCGTGGTGGCGATCGCTGATGTGCGCGGCAAGAAGCAGGTCGTTGCGGTGGGCGAGGAAGCCAAGCAGATGCTCGGCCGCACGCCAGGCTATATCACCGCCAGCCGGCCGCTGCGCGACGGGGTGATCGCCGACTTCGAAGTCGCCGAGGAGATGATCAAGCACTTCATCCGCAAGGTGCATAACCGGCGCGGATTCGCCTCGCCGCTGATCATCGTCTGCGTGCCGTCCGGTTCCACCGCCGTGGAGCGCCGCGCCATCCAGGAAAGCGCGGAGAGCGCCGGCGCCCGTCGAGTGCAGTTGATTGAGGAGCCGATGGCGGCGGCAATCGGCGCCGGGCTACCGGTAACCGAACCGTCGGGCTCGATGGTGGTGGATATCGGCGGGGGTACAACGGAAGTGGCGGTGATCTCTCTCGGCGGCATCGTCTATTCGCGCAGCGTGCGCGTCGGCGGCGACAAGATGGACGAGGGGATCATCTCCTACATCCGTCGCAACCATAACCTGCTGATCGGCGAGTCATCGGCCGAGCGGATCAAGATGGACATAGGCGCCGCCACCTATCCCGAGGACGGCGACGAGGGGCCGTACCGCGAGGTACGCGGACGCGATTTGATGAATGGCGTGCCACGCGAGGTGCTGGTGAGCCAGCGGCAGATCTCCGACAGCCTGGCCGAACCGGTCGGTGCGATCGTCGAGGCGGTGAAGGTGGCGCTGGAGAACACACCGCCCGAGCTGGCCGCCGACATCGTCGACAAGGGTATCGTACTGACCGGCGGCGGCGCCCTGCTCTACCGGCTGGACCAGGTGCTACGAGACGCGACGGGGCTCGCAGTGGTGGTGGCGGAGAACCCGCTGCAATGCGTCGCGTTGGGGACGGGGCGGGCGCTGGAGGAGCGGAAGCGGCTGAGCAATGTACTGACGACCATGTATTGAGCGGCGCTACATGATCGCCAGGCGGGCATCCGCGGATGCAATCGAGGGAAGCGCCAAGTCTTCCACAGAATGCGGCCGCCTTGCCGTCGCCGTGCGGCGGCGATGTCCGGCACCCCGGCGGTCACAATAGGGAAGGATAGACAAAACCCGGGCTATGGCATGTGCGCTGCGGCTGGGCTAAAGCAGGCAGACCAGTTGCGGCCGGACAACGTCACCTGTGGCCGATCCGCAACAGGTCGCGGCGATGGCGCGCTTTTTACCCGACACCGGATAGCGCGGTGTGCCGGCCGTTACGACTTGATTGCAGGCGTGGCGAGGTCAGGGGCTGACGTGGCACCGGGAGACATCGGACTGGCTATGATGGGAATGGACTTACCCCAGGCCATGTCGCGCGTCGCGGAGACTGTCGAAACCGCGCTGGATAACCTTCTGCCCGTCCCTGCGAGCGCCGAGGCCCGCCTTGCCGAGGCCATGCGCTATGCCACGCTCGGCGGCGGTAAGCGCCTGCGCGCCTTTCTCGTGATGGAGACGGCCAATCTGTTCGCGGTCTCCGCCACCTGCGCCGCCCGCGTCGCGGCCGCCGTGGAGATGCTACACTCTTATTCGCTGGTACACGACGACCTGCCGGCGATGGACAACGACGATCTGCGCCGGGGCAAGCTCTCTACCCACAAAGCCTTTGATGAGGCGACCGCGATCTTGGTCGGCGACGCGCTGCAGACTCGCGCCTTCGAGGTGTTGGCAGAGCCCGACACGCACTCTGACCCTCAGGCGCGCTGCGAGCTGGTAACGGCACTGGCGGCCGCCGCCGGGTCGCGCGGCATGTGCGGCGGGCAGATGCTGGACATGCTGGCTGAGGGCCAGACCCTGGATGGCCCTGCGGTCACCAGGCTGCAAGCACTGAAAACCGGGCGGCTGATCCAGTTCAGCGCCGAGGCTGGCGCCATCCTGGGCCGTGCGGCGCCCTACCAGCGGCATCAGCTCGCGGGCTATGGCCGCGACCTCGGCGCAGCGTTCCAAATCGCCGATGACCTGCTGGACACGGAGGGAAGTACGGAGGAAACCGGCAAGACTGCCGGAAAAGATGCCGCCGCCGGCAAGGCGACCATGGTGGCGGTGCTGGGGCCGGACCGGGCCCGAGCCCAGGCCGAAATGCTCGCGGCGCAAGCCGCCAAACACTTGGAAAGTTTCGGTAACAAGGCGTCTCTGTTGGTGGCACTCGCTACCTTCGCGGTGACGCGCCGGAACTGACTGGCGTGAGGAAAGCGAGAATCCAATGAGCCCAGTCAATACGCCTTTGCTCGATCGAGTGCGCTATCCGAGCGATCTGCGCAACTATTCGCACGAGCAGTTGCGCCAACTCGCCGACGAACTGCGTGCCGAGACGATCGATGCGGTGTCCGTCACCGGTGGCCATCTCGGCGCCTCGCTCGGCGTCGTCGAGCTGACCGTGGCGATCCACGCCATATTCGACACGCCTCACGACCGGTTGATCTGGGACGTGGGCCACCAGGCCTACCCTCACAAAATTCTGACCGGGCGACGCGAGCGCATCCGCACGCTGCGCCAAGGCGGTGGTCTATCCGGATTCACCCGGCGCGCGGAGAGCGAATACGATCCGTTCGGCGCGGCGCATTCATCAACATCAATCTCCGCCAGCCTCGGCATGGCGGTCGCGCGCGACCTGAAGAATGCGTGTGGAGAGAAGGACGATCGGAACATCATCGCGGTGATCGGCGATGGCGCAATGAGCGCCGGCATGGCCTACGAGGCCATGAACAACGCCGGTGCGCGCCGAACAAGGTTGATCGTCATCCTGAACGACAACGACATGTCGATCGCACCACCGGTCGGTGCCATGTCAGCCTATCTGTCGCGGCTGATGTCGTCGCGCAGCTATCTGTCCTTGCGCGAGCTCGGCGTCAGGATGGCCAAGCGCTTTCCGCGCGGCATCGAGCGCACGTTGGGTCGCGCCGAGGAATATGCGCGGGGCATGTTGACTGGTGGCACGCTGTTCGAGGAGCTCGGCTTTTATTATGTCGGGCCGATTGACGGACATAACCTCGATCATCTGTTGCCCGTGCTGCGCAACGTTCGCGAGGCCGAGGAAGCCGGTCCGATCCTGGTGCATTGCATCACCCAGAAGGGCAAGGGCTACGCC
>JASHVB010000793.1 GCA_030039695.1 Acetobacteraceae bacterium | reverse complement strand
TCGCGAGCCGCGATGTCTTTGGCGACCACTACGGCTTGGGCGAAGGCGTCGTTCGGCGGCTCAACATTGAGCGGCAGATAAAAGCGAATGGCACCGCGGCCGACATAGGTGCTCCAATGCGCGATATCGGGATCTTCGCCGAGCCACGTGTCCAACCGCTTGGCCGCGTCATCGGTCGCATAAATCGACGCGTTCTGCGGAAGTTGCAGATCAATCATCAACTCGGGACGGTCCGACGGAGGAAAGAACTGCCGTTGCACGAGGGGAGAGGCCAACACCGCGAGAACCGCGCAACCGAGCGTTATGGCAATCGTAACCCAGCGGGCACGCATGGCAAGTACCAGGAAGCCGCGAAAGCTCCGCAAGATGATGTTCGGCTTGCCAGGATCGGTCTTCGGCTTTTTCAGCAGCGCCACCCCAAGCAGCGGTCCGAATAGGACAGCGATGAACCAGGAGCCTATAAGTGCAATGGTGACGACCACGAACAGTGAGAACGTATATTCGCCGGCGGAACTGCGGGCGAAACCGACCGGCACGAAACCAGCGGCGGTGACAAAGCTGCCGGTCAGCATCGGAATTGCAACGCTCTTATAGGCAAAGGTTGCCGAGACCTCTTTGCTGTCGCCCGCCGCCAACCGCGAGCTCATGACATCGACCATCGTCATCGCGTCATCGACCAGCAACGCCAGCGCGATGATGAGGGCACCGAGCGATATGCGTTGCAGGTCGATATGAAACAACTCCATGATGGGAAAGGTGATTGCCAGCGTGAGCGGGATCGACAGCGCGACAACAGTGCCCGCACGCAGACCCAGCGATAGGATGCTAATCGCCATGATGATCACCATCGCTTGCCACAGCGAATCGGTGAAATCGGCGATCGCATGGGCAACCACCTCCGGCTGGTCCGATACCAGCACCGGGTCGATGCCGATCGGAAGGTTGGCCGTAAGACCTCGCATAGCACTGGCGATGTTGCGGCCGAGGGTCAGAATATCGCCGCCTTCGCGCATGCTGATCGCCAACCCGATCGCCGGCTTGCCATTCACCCGGAAGAGCGGCTGGGGCGGATCCGCGTAGCCGCGCCGCACCTGAGCGATATCGCTCAGACGAATCAGGCGGCCGTTCTCGACAAAACTGACATTGCGGACATCCTGCACGGAATGGAAGCTCCCAGAGACGCGCAGGAGAAGCTGTTCGTTGCCGGTCTGGATAACGCCGGCCGGAGTGACAACATTCTGGGCGCGCAAAACCGAGACCAGGGTGTTACGGTTGATGCCAAGACCGGCCAGTAGATGGGTAGAGAACTCAACGTAGATGATCTCGTCTTGGGCGCCGAGCATCTCGATCTTAGAGACATCCCCCACCTGAAACAGGCGCGAGCGGATAGCTTCAACGTAATCGCGCAATTCACGAAACGTGAAGCCGTCGCTAGTGAAGCCATAGATGACGCCGAACGTATCGCCAAATTCGTCGTTGAATGCCGGCCCGATAACGCCGGTCGGCAGCGTCTGCCGCATATCCGCGACGCTCTTGCGGACGTGATACCAAATGTCGGGAACCTCGCTGGGTGGCGTCGACTGATTGAGGTTGACGAAGAGCGTCGTCGAGCCCGGCCTGGTGAAGCTACGCACGAAATCGAGGTGCGGTGTCTCCTCCAGCGTGCGCTCCAGTCGTTCGGTAACCTGATTGAGCGTGTCCTCCATGGTGGCGCCAGGCCAGGCGGCACTAACGACCATGGTCTTGATGACAAAGCTCGGGTCCTCATTACGGCCGAGCCGTAGATATGACATCACCCCGAGGATGACCGAAGCGATCATCAGATAGACGACGAAGGAGCGATGCTCCAGTGCCCATTTTGAGAGGTTGAACCCCATCTCAGGTCTTCGAGCCAAGCAAGCGGATTTTTTGCCCCGGGTGCAGTGCGTGCACCCCCGCGGTCACCACGATGTCACCGGTTTCGATGCCATGCTTGACGATGACGGTATCGGGGTTAAATCGGGCCGTCTCGATGTTATGCAGAGCGACGGTCATGGTTTCGGGATCGACCAGCCACACGGCCGGCTTGCCGTTCAAGCTGGTCAGCGCCGAGGCTGGGATGGCCATCGATCGCTCGGACTCGAGCTGGAGGCTGCCAGTCACGGTTGATCCAAGTCGCATCTCAGGGGGCGGATCGGTCAAGCCAACCTTCACCTCGAACGTGCGTGTCGTGGGGTCTGCTTGGGTCGCCACCTCTCGAACCCGCCCCAGTGCGACGATCGATGGGTCGTCTGACAGTCGTACGCTAATGTCGGGATTGCTCGGTGCATCGCGTAGCAGTCGGCCGGGCACATCGAATATCGCGTCGCGCCCGTCCCGTCGGGCGATCCGCACGACCATCTGGCCTGGCTGCACGACCTCGCCGGGCTCCGTCCCGACAGCCGAAACGGTTCCCGGCGCATCGGCCTGGAGAACGGTCCACGAAACACGTAACGCCTGATTCGTAAGCCGTGCATCGGCGTCGCTCACGTTGGCCTGGGCTGTCTGAAACTCCTTCTGCGCCGTATCGAAGACCGAACGTGGGGTATGGCCACTTGCAAGCAACTGCTGCTGCCGTCCGAACGCGTCCCGCGCCAGGGTAAGCCGCGCCTGCGCGGCCGCCACTACGGCCTGAGCGGACCGCAGCGCGTTGACTTCATCCTGCGGATCGAGTTTCGCAAGATCTTGACCAGTCTCGACATGATCACCGACATTCACCAAGCGCTCGATCACCCGGCCGCCGATGCGAAAGCCGAGCGAGGCCTCGGTTTCCGCGGCGACGTGCCCGGTAAGAGCCACCGTCTCGCCTGACTCGCTTGGGGCAGCAATGACCGTCCGTACCGGACGGACCTCCGGCGCCTCGGCCTGTGGCTTCTGTTTGCACGCGGCCAGAGTTAGTGCGACACCAATCAGACACGGAAGGCAGCGCCACAATAGCGTCTTAGTCGGTATTTCGCTTAGGCGCACGGCGTCACACACCGACGGTCGGTTGACCGTGGCCCGTAGGTTGCAATGAGGTTATCGACGGTGAGCGCTGCAGCAAAGTCGGCAGGAAACCTGGCGAGCCGATATGCCTGCCGACACTGATAAGGGCAGCTGCAACCGGCGGGATCAGAACCAGGCAGCCAGCATCCCCGCTTGTTGTAGGCCTCGATGAACGCATCGATGTGTTCCCTCAGTTGCGTGACCGAGTCGAACGAGGCGGTGAGAAGCTTCCACTCAATTTGGCCGAGCCAAGCACGAGGGTCACCAGCGCTGCTTGAACGGTGAGGGGATCAGCGAGTGACGATTCAAGGTGCGAGCACGGCATCGGTCGTCATGCTCCGTAATTTCATTTCCGGCGGTTCAGACGCGATTATGCTGGCTCGTTCGAGCGCTGGCCCAAGCGGAATCGGGTTTGTCAGATCGTCCAATAGTACGCTCGCGAGATCGCCACGTCCGCGGTGACCTAAGGTGGTCATGTCACTACGGCGCCGATCGACCACCGACCGCTCGGTCTGCTGTCGCACAATCCCACGACGCACCAGCACCTCGCGCATCCGGAGAATGCTCCGCGACTTCACACCAATCGACACAGGAGGTTGTGAATCATGCATGAAACTGTCTCACCACAACCGGCGCTAGGCGTACTCCGACTTCTGGCACTAGAATTCGATTGGCTGCCTGATGAGTGGACACGTCATGCAGTGTCCACCTCCGCGACCGAGCTCAGCGCCAGCGATCTCAATGACCTCGATGCCTACGTTGCACGGGGCCGTGTTACGGTCGTAAGCATAAACCACCCCTGCGCCAGCGGCAACCAAGCTGCTGCCGCTAGCCCATTGCTGCCACTCGCTGGCATAGGCGTCGCCTCCGGTTGGGACGACACGAAGCTTGTTGAACCCCAACGCCTCGGCGACCACATTCGGAAATGGCCTCTTCTCCAACGTAATATCTAACCCAGTCGGTTCCTTGCCGGGGCGCAACGTGATCGGATGGAGCTGATCAACGATCTCTGGCTAGATCGTGACCAAGTCACGATCGGCAAAGGTGAAAACGGTGTCGAGATGTATCGCCAATTCCAGTTTCGGCATAGCCGCCACAACAATTCGACTCGCCGCACCCTTCTCGAACAGACCGGCGGCGACCTGTGTGATCGCCTGGCGCGAAGTCCGTTCGCTCATGCCTATCAGGACGACGCCGTTGCCGGGAACGAGCACGTCCCCACCCTCCAACGTTGCCATGCCGTGATTTGTATCCGGATCGCCCCACCAGATCGGGAATCCGGCATCCGGTCCCGTCGTTCATCACCACGACTGGCACTAGGCGTCCGAAGGTAGACGTCTTCGACTTCATGCGAGAGAACCTCTACATATTACCGAGTGCATCACTGATCCGTCGTGAGGCATTCGAAGCAGTTGGTGGTTTCGACGAACGGTTGTGTGGCTACGAGGACGACGACCTGTTCCTGCGACTGTTCCAGGACGGGTATCACCACCGATACCTGAACAAGCCGGTGTCACAGTGGCGCATATACTCAGAGAGCACGTCATACGGCAACCCGAGGTTCAGACGCAGCCGGATGGCATACGCGAGGAAGCTGATCGGGATGTTCCCTGATGAGAAGGAACGGAACTGCTATTACGTCAGGGCCTTGATACTGCCGAGGCTCTATGGGCAGGCCCTCATTGAGTATGACCAGGCATTGAACAAGGGAAGCGACACTGGCGTCCTCGAGACCCCCCAAGATCTGCCAGAACTGTTGGAAGTGATGTCACTGGATCGAGCGAAGTTAGCGGGACTGACCCTGGCGCACATAGGATGGCGGCGTGGAGCGTCATTTGCCTGCGACTCCCGGTTGGCAGTCCGACCACTGCTACGCCGCATATCAATCTGAGGAAGGGTAGGATGAGAGCGAGCACATACCTCGTCGCACGCACAACTTCGTCCATCGTCACGTCGGCCATCAACGACCGGAGGCGGTATGGAGAGCGACTGTCCACTGTGACCTACAGGCGCAGACTGCAGCGACGGCCATAGGATGGATCCGTACGGCCGAACACGGTCTCAGCATCATGGAGGAAGAGATCAGGAAGGCCGAGACGCCGTTATGCGATAAGAACGTTAACGGTCTCATCCTGATGCGGCAGTGGCTGGACAGGATTCGGTTACCAGATGCCCGTGAACTATGTGATCTGCCTGTAGCACGACAAATCGGATGGAGAGCGCGTCGATCAGGGTGGAATCTGTGACCGCGCTTGGGAGCGACGAACATATCCGCGTATCGTGCAACGGGGCCAAGCGACGCCGATTGTTCCTAGTTCAGGTCACCGTCAAGTACGGCATGGCCCCAGGTCAATCAACCACGCGCTTGGGAAATCAGCTTCGCCCAGCGATCGAGGACGGGTAAGATCTGGTCCCTGCTTTCAGGCGGTAGGCTGACGTTGACTCGAGCGGCGCCAAGTGTGCGGAACCGATCGAGCTGCCTTGGATCTTCCGGTACGCCACCAATCGTCAGCGGTAATGACGCCGGATCGCGCCCGGCCTCGGCCGCCATCTGACGGAAGCGCGGCACGTCGTCATCGAGATTTCCGCTGCTCGCGTTCGGATACCAGCCATCGCCATACCGGATAGCCCGCCGCGCCGCCCATGGAAATGCCCCGCCCAGCAGGACCGGAGGATGCGGCTTTTGGACAGGCTTGGGCCAGGTTTGCATCCGTGGGACCTTGACGATCTCGCCATGATATTCGGCGGTATCCTCGGTCCAGATCGCCTTCATCGCCTCGATCTGCTCACGCATCTTCTTCATGCGGGTGGCGAAAACGGTCCCGTGGCCCTCAATCTCCTCTGCGTTCCAGCCGCCGCCAATGCCGAACAGAAACCGCCCTCCGCTCACCTGATCGATCGAGGCGACCAGCTTTGCGGTCTGGATCGTATCTCGTTGGATGACGAGGCAAACCCCGGTACCCAGCTTGAGCACTTTGGTCGCCACCGCTGCCGCGGTCAGGGTGACGAACGGATCCATGACGTCGTAGTACCGCTTCGGCAGTTCGCCGCCACCCGGCGGGGGCGTGCGCCGGGGCACGGGGATGTGTGAATGCTCCGCCGCCCAGACGGAATCAAATCCGCGTTCTTCGAGTGCGACCGCGAGATCGGTCGGGGTGATCGAATAGTCGGTGAAGAAGATCGAAGCGCCGAATTCCACGGTCTTATCCCTCCGCCCGTCAAATGGATGTACCTGAGTAATGGCCACACCTCGCCGCACGTC
>JASHVB010000792.1 GCA_030039695.1 Acetobacteraceae bacterium | reverse complement strand
GACCGAGACCAACGTTCGACGGCGCGAATATCGTAGCTGCCGGTCCGGCCTCGGGAGCGGCGCCGTGCCCAGCTACGAGTGGAGCGGCACAGCTCATACTCCTGATATTATGATCCGCTGCGCGAGCCAACCTCGCGTTCTGTTCAAACGCGCGTTGCGCTCAGAGATCCAGCACAAACGCCAGTGGGACCAGGTGCGCTCCGGTCTTCAATCTGTCGAAGGTGTGTAGGAGATCATCGAGATTTTTCCGGACGAGATGCGGGTCCACGTCTACCCTCGCCGGCAAGCCGAGTGGCTACTCGAACTCGGTGCTGGCCTGGATGTGGAGGTGACGCTGCGCAGCGTCGGCGTCTCCGTGCAGCTGAGCGAGCTGTACGACTGGGGCCGGCTGGAAAAGGATTGATTGGCCGACCTCAGAGCGCCCCCATGCGCCGCAATTCGCTGCTGAGGTGCTGCACCGCTTTTGCGCCGAATGCCACGTAGAGCCGCCGTGATACCAGCGCCGCCAGCCAGTCCGGTCGCTGTCGCAGTACACCTTCGGCGACGAGCTTGTCCGCTTCGTCGGCGATCGCATCGTTGATCCGGTCCAGCGTATCGTCGGCCAGCTCCTGGCCGGCGAATGCCTTGACCCGCGCGTTCAGCCGGGCGGTCGCCAGCACTTCGCGGTCGGTGACCTTGGCCTTGGTTTCGAACAGCAGCTTGTGCAAGTCCGCTGTCATCGGAAGTCCCTACTCACCGTGCTCGGATAGCACGGGGCCACGGACAGGCGATCAACGGGCGCGGTTCGTCGGACATGGCGGGCTCCTCGGATTCGCTGGCCGGAAGCGTAGATCGGCTGGGAAAGCCGAAGCAACCTCGCCGCGCCCGCGTTCCAATCCCCCGCCCCGCATGCTAATCGCCCGCCGTTCCCAAGGAACGCTCGCCCCATGGAATTTACCCGTCCATTCCGTTCCACACCCGCTGCTGCACCGCTCGCCGGAACCATCGCAGTACCCGGCGACAAGTCGATCAGCCACCGCGCGCTGATGTTCGGCGCGCTGGCGGTGGGCGAGACCCGCATCACCGGGCTCCTTACCGGCGAAGACGTGCTGCGCACGGCCGCCGCCATGCGCGCGCTGGGGGCCGAGGTGGCGCAGGACCCCGACGGCACGTGGCGGGTCGCCGGTCGCGGTGTCGGGGGCTTGGTAGAGCCCGACGATGTGCTCGACATGGGCAACTCCGGCACCGCTGCCCGACTGCTGTGCGGCATTCTGGCCAGCCACCCGATCTTCGCGGTGATGACCGGCGACGCCAGCCTGCGCCGCCGGCCGATGGGGCGCGTCACCGAGCCACTCACCGCCTGCGGCGCCGTCTTCACCACGCGCGTCGGCGGACGCCTTCCGCTGACCGTGCAAGGCGCCGTCTACCCCATACCGCTGGAGTACCGTGTCCCCGTGCCGTCAGCGCAGGTGAAATCGGCCTGTCTGCTGTGTGGCCTGAACGCGCCCGGTATCACCCAAATCGAGGAACCCGAAGCGACGCGCGACCACACCGAGAACATGCTGCGCCATTTCGGCGCCACCATCACGGTGGAGGAAGCCGGGCGGGGACGCATCATCGAGCTGTCCGGCCAGCCGGAACTGTTTGCCGCCGACATAGCGGTGCCAGGTGATCCTTCCTCGGCAGCTTTCCTGATGGCTGCGGCACTGCTGGTGCCCGGATCGGAGGTAACTATTCCAGCGGTCGGGCTGAATCCGACGCGCTGTGGCTTGTTCCTCACTCTGGACGAAATGGGCGCCAACGTGGTGGTGGAAAACCGTCGCGTCGAAGGCGGCGAGCCGGTCGGTGACCTGATCGTCACGCACGGCCCGCTCCGCGGCGTCGATGTGCCGTGGGAAAGGGCGCCGTTCATGATCGACGAGTACCCCGTGCTGGCGATCATCGCCGCGTTTGCCAACGGCACGACGCGCATGCGCGGCCTGAAGGAACTGCGGGTGAAGGAAAGCGACCGCGTCGCCGCCACCGCTGCGCTGCTCGCAGCCAATGGCGCGCGGGTCGAGGTGGAAGGCGACGATCTGATCGTGCACGGCACCGGCCGACCGCCGCAGGGCGGCGGTCTGGTCACCACGCACATGGATCACCGCATCGCGATGGCGGCTCTGGTGCTGGGCACCGCGACACAGCAGCCGGTCACTGTGGACGACGCGTCGTTCATCGACACCAGTTTTCCGAGGTTCGGCGAGCTTTTGAACCGCGCGGGCGGCGCGCTGGCTCCAGCGTGACCACGAAGCCGGTGATTGCCATCGACGGTCCCGCCGCCGCCGGCAAGGGGACGCTCGCGCGTCGGGTTGCGGCGACGTTGGGCCTGCCGTATCTCGACACCGGCCTGCTGTATCGCGCAGTCGGCAGGCGCGTTTTGGATGCCGGCGGGGATCCGGCCGATCCATTCGCTGCGGAAGCAGCGGCGCGAATGCTTTGTACGGATGACCTGAAGCGGCCTGACCTGCGCGGACCGGAAGCCGATGCCGCCGCCACGGCCGTCGCAGCAATTCGCGGCGTGCGCACCGCGCTGCTCGACTTCCAGCGAAATTTCGGGACTCAGAGCGGCGCAGTGCTGGATGGTCGCGACATCGGCACCGCCATTTTCCCCGACGCACCGGTAAAACTTTACGTGACTGCGAGCTTGAACGAACGCGCACACCGCCGCTGGCTGGAACTGCAGGCGCGCGGAGTGATTGCCGATCCGACGGTTGTGGAAGCCGAGATACTGGCTCGTGACACGCGCGACACACCCAATATGCGGAGAGCGGATGACGCGGTGGAGATCGACACGAGCGAACTGGATGCCGAGGCCGTGTTCCGGAAAGCCATGGCGGTGATCAGGCAGCGGCTCGGGTTGCCGCGAAGCTAGGAATCGTCATTGCGAGGAGCGCAGCACCGAAGCAATCTCTCGCAGAGACTGCTTCGTCGCTGCACTCCTTGCAATGACGTCAGGCGTCATCATGAAAACGCTGTTGATTGTATTCCACTCGCTGACCGGTGGTACGCGGCAGATGGCCGAAGCGGCCGCGCGTGGTGCGCGAACCGAATCAAGTGTGGTCGTACGACTGTTGATGGCTGGTGACGCGGATAGTGACGACGTGCTGGCTGCCGACGGCTATATCTTTGCCGCGCCGGAGAATCTCGCAGCGCTGGCCGGCCGCATGAAGGACTTCTTCGACCGCGCCTACTATCCGGTGCTGGAACGCATCAACGGGCGGGCCTACGCGACGCTGATCTGCGCCGGCAGCGACGGCACGAACGCGGTGCGGCAGATCGTCCGCATAGCGACCGGCTGGCGGCTGCGTGCGATTGCCGAGCCCATTATCATTTGCACAAACGCGCAGACACCCGAGGTGATCCTCGCACCCAAGATGATCGCGCCGGATGATCTTGCGCGCTGCGAAGAGCTCGGCGCGGCAATGGCCACAGGCTTGGCGACGGGAATTTTCTGAACACCACTTTGTGGTGGCTTGGACAAAGCGCCCCTTGTTATGGCTGGGCCATTCCTTTGGGTTTGAGATCACACCCAGGCTCACGTCGGGCCCTTGTTCGGCCTGCCATTTCACCGACAGAGCGGGCAGCCGGGCGATGATCCCCCATTTCGGCGGCGGAGCCAGCACGCGTGCCATCCGGCAACGCCACGGCGTCGCGACGGCAACCTGATTCGCTGCACCTGACAGTCCGCCAATGAGCCGCCGCGGCGGCAACCTCGATCCAGCAGTTGCGCCTTCCCTGCTGCAGCAGGAATGCATGAGCGTCGATTCTGTCAGCCGGTGGCGCTAAGACGAATTTGGGCCTGTATGACCTGTCTGGTGTCAGCGACGACATGGGCACTTTGCTGGCCAGCAACGATCCGCGCGGTGCCAGGGCGACTGACGTCGCCATCCATCGCATTGGCCGCGTACTCGGCGCACTTGGACGGCGTCAACGTGTTGATGTCCACTGCCGACATCGTTAAGAATGCCGTCGCGACTTGCCGGCGTGTTTGCCCGGAGGCGGCCCGGATCGGCGTCCCGCTCAATCACGCGGCAAACGAAGTCGGCGAACCTTGCATCACGCGCCTGACGGTTCGGTCTCCCCGGGGTGATCCCGACCAACGAAGACCTGACGATAGCCAGGCACACCTGGGACCTGGTCAGCTAATGAACGCGGACCCTCGCAGTCGCCAGAGTATGATCGGCCAGCTCAGACAGCGATTGTCGCAGTTGATGAAAGTGAGCGAGGCCGACATCGTCGCATGGAACAGGCGGTGCTCGGCACGGGTGCAGCAGCGGCACGAGCGGGTGCGTCAGCTTATCCAACGTATCAGCCGCTGGAGAGAACCGCGATAGGCGTCAGAGCGGGGGCGGGGAGCAGGCCGCCAGCGCCAAATTGTTCATCATCGGTCTCAGGAAGCGGTCCGCTTCACCGCTCGTCGCGGCACGGTGATTGAACGTGAGCAACGGCGGCAGACAATGTCGGAACGCCAGACCATTTGCCGAGGGAGCGCGCACCAGCGCGATCCAGGTGGCGCCAAGGATGGCCAACGGCCGCACCAGGACTAATGCCGCGCAACAGAACGCGGTCCGCCGAAAGGCGTTCCGCGGTGAATGCCGCCGCTTACCCTACATCCGCGCGAGTGATCAGGTGGTTCGGCCGGCTACCGGATAGACGTGACCGGCTCACGCCACGCCGACATGGCCGCGCGTACCGCCGGCTGCGCGCCGCCACAGGGCAGAGGCGCGGTAACCATCGGTGGCTGAACCGGCGGCACGCCTAGATCGCCCACCACGGTCCCGCGATCGACGTGCCGCGCCGCACGCTGTCGAATTCAACAAGCGGCGCGCCGATGCCCAGCCGTTCGCAGGGCTTGCTGAGCAATTGCTTGATTCGGCTGCGGTACGGTGAGGGAATGTCGACGATTGTCTTGTCGGTCTCGACGGAAACCAGCGGTTCGGCGGCGGCGGCGACTTCTTAGTCGGCGGCGGCGGCGACTTCTTAGTCGGCGGCGAGGCGCATCTCCGCCGCCACCGGGCGCAGCCACACAGCTGTGTCGTGGAATACCGCGCCGCCGTTCGGCCAGCCCGGATCATCGCTGGTGAGCGCGTTGATGCCGATGCCGCCGTCGAACGCCTCGCTCGGCCAGATGCTCTCCGAAATCAGCACGCCTGGCTGCAGGCCCTCGACGATGCGCGCGTGCAGGGTCACCTCGCCGCGGTCGTTGCCAAGCTTCACCTTGTCGCCGTGGGCGATGCCGAGTCGCTGCGCATCATCGGTGTGCAGCATCACCGTTGGCCGGCCCTCGCGCTTCCGGCTGGACGGCATCTCGGTGAAGCTGGTGTTGAGAAAACCGCGCGACGGCGAGGTCATCAGCCGGAACGGCCGCTCCGGCACTGCCTCGTCGATCGACGCCATGTGGTCGGGCAGACGCGGCATGACGCCGCGCTCGTCGCCCAGCGCCTTCCAATCAGGCGCGAAATGGAACCGCTTGTCGTGCGTCTCGAAGCCGGTGAGGAAATGCGCGTCCTCGAAGGAGCGGGCGCCATCAATCCAGCGCTCGCGCAGCACGGTCTCGGCGTCCGGCCAGCGGGAGGCGCGCAGCGTCGCGTCGATCATCTGCATCGCGGTCATTTCAAAGCCAGGATGCTTCGCGCCGAGCCGCGACGCCAGGCCTTGCAGCATCTCGTGGTTGGAACGGCATTCAGCGGGCGGATCGATCAATTTCGGTCCGATCTGGATGTGAGTGTGGCCGCCGGCCTGATAGAGATCGTCGTGCTCCATGAACATCGTTGCCGGTAGCACGATGTCGGACCAGCGCGCCGTCTCGGTCATGAATTGCTCGTGCGTAGCAACGAACAGGTCGGGGCGGGAAAAACCACGGCGGACGCGATTGCTATCGGGGCAAACGGTGAGAGGGTTCTGGTTCTGGATCAGCAGCGCATGCACCTGGGGCCCGTCGCCGAGCTCGGTGCGGTCGCCAGTCAGCACGCTACCGATCCGGCTCATGTCCATTTCGCGGATCAGCAGATTGCGGGCATCGAGGCCCTCAATCAGCGTTTTGTCCCAGTGGTACATGCCGCGGTTCGACCACAGCGCCCCGCCACCTTCGTATTGCCAGGCACCGGTCACCGTCGGCAGGCAGCTCACCGCGTGCATTTTTGCTGAGCCATTGCGGCTGCGTGCGAAGCCGTAGCCGGCGCGAATGAAGCTGCGCTGGGTTGTGCCGTAGAGGCGGGCGAACTCCTCGATCTGCCGCACCGACAGGCCGGTGATCGCCGCAGCCCAGGCCGGTCCACGCGATTGCAGATGCACTTCCAGTTCGTCCGGGCAGTCGGCGTAGCGCGCCAAGTAGGCCCGGTCGGCATAGCCGTCGCGGAAAGCCACGTGCATCACGGCGCAGGCGAGTGCACCGTCGGTGCCAGGACGTGGGGTAAGATGGACGTCGGCCACCGCCGCGGTCGGCGAACGGTACGGGTCCACCACGACGAACGTGGCGCCGCGTTCCTTCCGCGCCCGGGTGACGTGCGTCATCACGTTGACTTGGGTGGACACGGGGTTGCCGCCCCACATCACGATTAAGTCCGACTTCGCCATCTCGCGCGGATCGACGCCGCGGCTCTGGCCGACGCCGGCCCACCAGCCGACCTCAGCGAGCGTGGTGCATATTGTCATTTTCTGTCGCGAGTATTTCATCACGTGGCGTAGCCGGTTAATGCCGTCGCGCTGCACCAGGCCCATCGTGCCAGCGTAGTAGAATGGCCAGACCGCTTCCGTGCCGTGCTTGGCGGCGATGTCGGTGAAGGCACCGGCGATGCGGTCGAGTGCTTCGTCCCACGAGATACGCCGGAACTGGGTTGAGCCGCGCGGTCCGCTGCGAAGCAGGGGATGGGTCAGGCGGTCGGGGTGATGGATGCGCTCGGCATAGCGCGCGACTTTGCTGCAGACGACGCCGGCCGTGTAAGTGTTGGCTGGCGCGCCGTGCACCGAACCGATGCGGGTCCTGCCAAGAACCTCCACTTCAAGGGCGCAAGTGGAGGGGCAGTCATGCGGACAGACCGAATGGCGGATCGTGCGGGATTCGTTCATGGCGGCGCGTAGGGTAACCCGCGAACGAGGGTTGTCCATCCTTCGCGCCTGTCATTGCGAGTTCGGCACGCCGCGCAAGCTGATATCCTGTCTCGAGCTCGAGCCGAGCGAACTCCCGACGGGCGATCAGGTGCGGCACGGCCCGCGCGCCAAGGCGGGCAACGGCCGCACGGGGCGCCAGCGAATCGCAGGCGCGTGGAGCTGGCGCCACCCGTCAGACCCGCCCATGAGCGTCGACTAACCGACGTCTTAGCGTCTCGCGCCCGCCCTCGTACGATCATCGGATGCCGGGTCTCCGATAGATGCTACGCTCGGGTGGCATAACGCGTTGCATCGAAGGGTTGACGGCTGACATAGAGCAATCTCCTGCCGGAGATTGCTTCCGCTGTTGCCGTCCTGGCCATGACACGACGTGAGGAGGTCCAGATATGCCTGATACATTTGACGGTGGCTGCGGGTGCGGGGCGGTGCGTTACCGGATGCAGGCGCGCCCGATGTTCGTGCATTGCTGCCACTGCAAGGACTGCCAGCGGCAGACCGGCTCCGGCTTCGTGCTGAACGCACTGATCGAGACGGACCGCATCGCGATGGTGTCGGGCGAGACGCAGCCATTCACCATGCCGACCGATAGCGGCCGGCCGCATCGCGTGTTCCGATGCCCAGCCTGCGGCACCGCGATGTGGAGCGAATACGGCGGGGTGGCGAAGCTGCGCTTCGTCCGGGTCGGCACGGTGGACGAGCCATCGGCGCTGCCGCCGGATGTGCACATCTACACGCGCTCGAAGTTGCCCTGGGTGGCGCTGCCGGCAGACGTGCCAGCGTTCGAAGCGTACTACGATTCGCGCAAGCTTTGGCCGGCGGAGAGTCTGGAGCGGCGGCGGGCGATCTTCGGGTGAGGCTGGCACCGCCCGCCGGTGCAGTGTGCCTGGCCTGCGACCATTACGGCGGCTCTGCGCGCAGCGCGCGTGACCGCGTTCGCGACGTGATGCGCTTAGATGCCGCGTTGTGCAGCATCGCCTCAGCCAGCCGCTTCTCCAGCTTGATGTCCTCTCCCGCAAGCCGCTCCGGCCGCTTGGCGTCCAAGATGCTCACGCGCCTAACCTCGCCTTGCGGGCATTGAACGCCGGCTGCGAGATGCCGTGCTCGCACCGCAGATCCCCCGCTTTCGGCCCGGCCTCCAGCCTGTGCCCGACCCCGATGACCTGCGCATCTATTAACCGGCTTCGTTGCATCCAACGGCTTCCCCCTGACAGCTCCGGAGGCCGGACCGCGGGCGACGAGAAAAGCCCGGTTGGCTCATCACGCTGCAGGATCTTCGCTTGTCCGGACGAGATTTCGGGGTCAGGTCCGGGTCACTATGGGTCAGATCGGTGTGGCGAGCGCCGCTCATGAGTCGTTCGGCGACGCCGCGGACGCTGTCGATGAGACAGCCACAAAGTGGCAAACGGATCTGTCGGGACGCACTCCACGGCGATGCGCTCAAACCTTGATTCGCCCCCGTCACTCCACCCTTCCCTCCGCCACCACCGCCGCAATCGGCAAGGCCAGTCCAGCAGCATCGCGATACCCCGCCGCGTTGGCCTCAATATCCGCGACCATTCTTGCCAACACCCCGTCGCCCTGAGCCTCGATCATCGCCGCCATCCGCGCTGTTCCGGCCTGCAGCGCCGCCACCAGCCCCGCCGCGTCTACCTGCCGCCAGACCCGGTGTTCCAGCCGCCCACGGACCTCGCCAAACCCAACCGCCGCCAGAGCATCCAGGCAGTCCCGCGTCGTTCCGAAGCCGCCCCCCGGTGCCGGCGCCTCCGAGGC
>JASHVB010000096.1 GCA_030039695.1 Acetobacteraceae bacterium | reverse complement strand
CCTGGCGGCCTGGTCCTTCACCGCGGACTGGCCGCCTTCTTCGCAGCATGAAACGAACCAGCCATCAGCGCCGAGCCTGGTGTGGTCTCGCTCGACCACGTCGTTTTGTGATCTCGGCGAGTTCTGCCCACGCTAGCAGAAGCACAGACACGCTGGTGGCCAGGACCGCCCATTTGCTCAATGACGCTGCGTGCTGCAGCGTGACATAGAATGGGTCGCTCGGGAGGACGGCTTCGATCGTAGCGCCAGGCGGCGTTGGGAGCGGAACGCTCGCTGACCAGAACCAAAGCACCGCCGCCACGAAGGCCGCCAGAGCTGAAGGCGCCAGCTCCGCTGCCGGTGCATGTGATAGATCCAATGACTGGCCGCCGGATCTCGCCCCTTGCGTCGGCGGCACTTTGCATAAAGCCGCGTCGCCAGATGACCGCGCGGCAGATCGTGAACGTCGGCACTCAAGGCCGCCTCAGCTGAATTCACGACGATGCGCGGTCTGGCGATGCGGTTTCGCGGCCTGCTTCGAGGTGGCACGGTGGAGAAATCGGACGTGTGGTTGAGAGACGCTCGCCGGTCCGGCATCTATGGTATGCAGTGCTTTTCCAGAGCGTTGTGGCACGACATCGAGGCCGTGCGGAATGCCGTGCTGGAAACGTGGAGCAATGGGCAGACCGAGGGCCAGATCAACCGGCCCAAGGGGCTGAAGAGGGCATGTACGGCCGAGCCGGTGTTGACCTACTTCGCGCCAGATTGATGCCGTTGCAAAGCTAGAACTTGCACCGAAGGTGCATCAGACCCGCCAATTCTGCGGCACGGATTTCGAGGAAAATCAGTGCCGTCGGTGCACAGAAAATTCGCACTACTGATGCCAATTCGGTTCTGGCGCGGCACCGTATTCGCGTTCGATTTTGGCGAGATCGGCACGGGCCGTGCACCACCCAAAACACCATCGCATACGCTTCGGCGACCGCATCGTCGGCACAGTAGTGATGCACCGGCAGTCCAGCGACGACAATCGCGCGCTGCGCCGCTTCGATCCGCAAACTGCATCGCGCATTGATGATCACTGTATTTGACGCCCCTAACGGGGGCAGCGGTAACGATTCCTGGGTGACCATGCGCAAAAAAATCAATGATTCCAAGCTCGCAGATGGGCTATCTCAGGAGCTCTGTATTTGGACGCGATGAGACCGCCATCTTCGGATTTTTGGATACCTTCCGCTGTCGGGGTGTGCTAAAGCAGCCACAAGTCGCGTCACGACGACGCGTCTGACGATCGCTGCAAATAGGTGAGACGGGAGCATCGATGTTTCCAAACTTTCCAATCACACGCCTTCGCCGTCTGCGTTCCAGCCAGACGTTGAGAGATCTGTTGCAGGAGACAGCGGTCAGAGTGGAGGACTTGATCTACCCAATATTCGTCGAAGAAGACTTGGAAGAATTCGCGCCGGTTGAAAGTATGCCGGGTGTCAATCGTATTCCAGAGACGAAGCTGGCGGCCGTGGTGAGGGAAATCGCCAGGGCGGGCGTTAAAGCGATCATGATGTTCGGTGTCTCCCACCACAAAGACGAGACGGGGAGCGACTCGTGGAACCCCAACGGCCTTCTGTCCAGGATGATAAAGCGGACGAAAGATGCCTGCTCCGACCTCGTCGTAATTTCGGATACGTGCTTTTGTGAATACACGTCGCATGGCCATTGCGGCGTTATCATGGGCGAAAATGTGCACAACGATCACACGATCGAGAACCTGGGGCGACAAGCTGTCGTTGCGGCACAAGCTGGCGCCGACATTATAGCTCCCTCAGCCATGATGGACGGTCAAGTGGTGGCGATCCGACGTGCGCTTGACAATAACGGTTTCGACAACCTGCCCGTGATGGCATACTCCACCAAGTTCGCATCTGCGTTCTACGGTCCGTTCCGGGCCGCGGCCGGCTGTGACCTAAAGGGCGATCGCAAGGCCTACCAAATGAATCCGTTCAATGGTCGCGAAGCACTTCGCGAGTCGCTTGCTGACGAAGCAGAAGGTGCGGATATTCTAATGGTAAAGCCCGGGCTGGCCTACCTCGATGTACTAAGCCAACTACGTCAGCGGACTCTACTACCGATTGCTGCTTACCAGGTCAGCGGTGAGTACGCGATGATAAAATTTGCGGCTCAGGCCGGGGCGCTCGATGAGCACAGAATTGTCCGTGAAACTCTGGGAGCTATCAAGCGTGCAGGGGCTGACCTGATACTCACATACTTCGCCATGGATATCGCTCGCCAGGGCTTCTGAGGGTTGTAATGGATAGGCGGGACAAGCATGCGCGCAGAACGTGAGGAGCGAGTGTTGCTGCTGACGGGCGCCAGCCGAGGGATCGGCCATGCGACAGTCAAGAAGTTTAGCGATAATGGTTGGCGGGTCCTCACAATCTCCCGCCAACCATTCGATCCGCGGTGCCCGTGGAAAAACGGGGCGCGAGACCATATCCAGCTTGATCTTTCTGGCATCAGGGGGATCGGAGAGGCGCTGCCGATGATCCGTCAAATGATCGGTGGCAGACTAGACGCCCTAATTAACAATGCCGCAATATCACCCAAGCGCGAAGGGGGTGGCAAGATAACCAGTTTGCAGGGCGAGTACGAGACTTGGCTTCACGTGTTCAATGTAAACTTCTTTTCCTGCTTAGCGCTAGTTCAGGGACTTAAGGAGGAGTTGATCACTGCGCGCGGATCGGTAGTCAACATTACGTCGTTTGTCGGATCACGTGTTCACCCCTTTGCCAGCGCAGCCTACGCGACGTCAAAGGCCGCGCTCGCAGCGCTGACGCGGGAGATGGCGCACGATTTTGGTCATGACGGGGTGCGTGTCAACGCTGTGTCCCCCGGCGAGATTGAGACAGCGATCCTCTCTCCGGGTACTGACGAGATCGTCAAGCGGGATATACCTATGCGGCGGCTAGGGCAGCCCCGCGAGGTGGCAGAATTGCTCTTCTTCCT
>JASHVB010000791.1 GCA_030039695.1 Acetobacteraceae bacterium | reverse complement strand
CATCGCCGAGATAATACTGCGACGTGCCAATCATTCGGTCGCAGACGCGGTGGTCAAGTCTATCGGGCCGCGCCGACGTCAGAGCATAGAACTTCTGAGCCAGCGTCAGAGCAAGGCGATGCTGCCCGTTGAGGGTGTTGAAGGCCCACAGGCCCCAAAGCGAGCGTAACTGGTACTCGACATCGCCCAGGCTCTCGGCAATCTTGAGGGCCTTGGTCCAGGCCGCTCCGGCCTCAGTGACAGTAATTCTCGTAAGCAGCAGCGCTGTCGCGAGTGCGGCCTGCAACTGCATCTGACAGCGCGCATCGTTGGCTTCGCCGGCCGCAATGGCGGCGAGAGCACGTTCGACCCGAAGGCGGCACTCCTCGGCGAGGGCCAGGTGCATCCACATGGGGACCGCCGCGGCCGTCAGCGCCACGCCGATCGCGGCCTCGCCTGTCGGCGAAAATGCCCAGTCGAGTGCGGCACGCACGTTGTCGATCAACGGGCCCTGGTCTGCCAATTGCGCGTCGATTGGTCCGGTCTGCGAATTGGCTGCGATTGTCGAAACGACGTTCAGGTAATATCGTGCATGGCGGCGTGCGACCGTGTCAACCGCGCCGGCCCGTGTTAGTTGTTCCAATGCGTAGGCACGGGTCGTTTCGAGCAACCGGTAGCGAGGCACTGCGCTGCCGGCGTCGATGACCACGAGCGACTTCGAGACCAGGTTGACCGTGCAATCGACGATCTCCATCGCCGAGAATGCGTCGTCCGCGACGACCGCGCCCGCGGCCTCGAGCGTAAATCCGCCGGCGAAGATTCCCAGGCGACGCAGCACGACACGTTCCGGCTCGGTCAGCAGCTCGTAGCTCCAGTCGAGCGTCCCTCGCAGCGTCTGGTGGCGGGGCAGTGCAGTCCGGCGACCCACCCCAACGAGGATCCGGAAACGGCTGCCGAGGCCCGACGCAACGCCCTCTATCCCAAGCGACGCGGCGCGGGCTGCTGCAAGCTCAATCGCTAACGGGATACCATCGAGCCGACGACAGATGCAGGCGATCAAGGCCGCCGTGCGCTCGTCAGGCAAAACGCTCGTCCCGGCGGCGCGCGCTCGCTCTTCGAACAATTGGACGGCGCCATAGCGATTCGGGTTGTCGTTTTCTGGGCCTTCTTCCGGCGGAACAGCGAGCGGCGGTACCCGGTAAACCCATTCGCCCTCGGTCCGGAGCGGTTCGCGACTTGTGGCGAGGATGTGCAGCACCGGGTTCGCGCGCAGCAGCAACGCAGCCATTTGCGCCGCCGCATCGACCACATGCTCGCAATTGTCGAGCACAAGCATGAGCTGCTTGGGGCCAAGCGCGCTGGCCACGGATTCTGGCGACACGGTGCCCGACGCGAGTTCGAGCCGGAGCGCCGCGGCGACGGTGACCGGCACGAGGTTGGGATCGGATAGTGGCGCCAACTCGGCAACCCAGACGCCGTCGGCAAACCTCGCCACCTGCTGTCGTGCGACTTCAAAGGCGAGCCGCGACTTGCCGATGCCTCCGGTGCCGGTCAACGTGACCAGCCGCTGCGTCGCGCTGAGGTTCAGAATTTCCCGCAGATCGCCGTCGCGACCGATCAGCCCGGAAACCGGCTCCGGTATGTTGGTGCATGGGGGAGATGATGAACGCACCGGTTCAGACATCACCGCCGTGATTGGCAAGTCGTGACTGAGAGTGATCGCTGACTTCAAGTCTGTCGGGCGGTGTTGTGGTTCATTCCCATGAAGAATCCACGCGCCAAGTAGCCGATAGCCTCGCCCGGACACGTTCTTCAGCATGCCTCTATCAGCGCCCAGTGCGCGACGAAGTGCCGATATGTGAACGTGCAGCGTGTTTTCCTCAATCGCTGCGCCGGGCCATACGCGATTGATGATGTCGTACTTGTTGACGAGCTCGCCGGCTGCACCCACCAGTACCTCGAGGACCTCGAAGGCGCGACCGCCCAATGGCACGACGCTGCCGCCCGAGCGCAACTCACGTCGGGCGAGGTCGATCTCCCATTTGCCCCGCTTGTACAGTGACGCCCGGGCCGCAGCCAGCATCCTCGGTAACCTTCTGTTATATAACGGCTTTTTGGACAAGTACACGCACCAAGAGCCAACGACAAGCTACCTACAGAATTCTTCAGAACTGCGTCAAGGAACCGGCAGGCTGCGGCCTACACGATTTGCTCAACCCAGGAGCGAAGCAATGGCCGCAGAAGGCTTGATCACCGTGCGCAGTAGCCACGGCCCGGAAGTCACGATGAACAGGTTCGAGGCTGACGTGAGAGGCAGGGGCATGACGGTGTTTGCGCGTATCGATCATGCTATGAGCGCCGCCGCGGCAGGCCTGTTGCTGCGATCGACCGATCTGTTGATCTTCGGAAATGCCAGGGCAGGCACTCCGTTGATGCAGGACGTCCAGACGATCGGGATCGATCTGCCGCTGAAGGTGTTGGTTTGGCATGACACGTCAGGCACCACCTGGCTTTCCTACAACGATCTGAACTGGTTGGCGCAGCGCCATGGCCTGCACGTAACCGCCAACACCTCGATCGAGGCCATGGCGGAGGCGTTGCAGGACATTGCGCAGAAGGCGACTGCGCCATGAGGACGTCTCCTGCGCGGAAAGCAATGCAGAGCTCTGTCATGACCGGCGAGAGGCTCGCGCATCACGGCATGATTCTGCTCGAGGCAACGAAAATTGTCGAAGCGCGCGCCGTCGCGTCTGCATTGGATCCGCGTCGCCTCACGCTCGCCACGGTCAGTGACGGCCGATCGCGCGATCGCGGATTGCATGGCACGGGGCAAATCGGCGGTCGATGTTGGAGAGGAGGCCGGTGCATGACGCACGCTCGGGTGCCTGACATCGTCGAGCATCCATCGCCATGGCCATTTGACCGGAGCGTCGAACGCCTTGTTCAGGAGATTGCGAATCATGACCTGACGATCTTTGCCAGCGTCGATGATCGCACGGACACTGGGGACAGGGGAACGAAAATGCCGTCGGCCACAGTCCTGATCGTTGGACGTGCCTCTGATGGTCCGACCGAGAAGTTCACCGAGCCGGGCGACGCGTTGTCATGGTTCGCCGATGGAAAAGTGATGCAGGTGCTTGCCTGTATTACACGCCCTGTTCGTGCGCTCTGGCGCGCGCGTCCCATGCCAGCAGGTCTCGCGCCATTGCAGCTTCGCCGTGGCAAGCAGGTACTGCTCTCCGACCTTTGGAAACTTCCCTCGCTGCAACAGGTAACGCAGGCTTGCGAATTATCAGTTCGCCATTTTTCACGGGCCTTCAAAACCGCCGCGGGAGGTACGCCACAGCGTTGGCTGCTGGCCGCGCCTGTTGCCAAAGCCAAGCAACTGCTGTCGAACCCCCCGACACCGCTGGTCGATGTAGCCGGGATCCGTGGATTTGCCGACCAGAACCAGGTCTGCCGAGTGCTCGTCCGATTCGCCGGAAGCAGTCGAGACGCTTGGCACCGGCCCATCGAGTTTGACGACCCGATGACGCTTTCCAACGAGGCGCGCGTCGAAGGCATGGCGAGGTGACCAAGATGAGCGCTGTGCACTTCATCGAAGGCGTCGATGGGATTCAGGCGCGGCACCAGTTGGAGTCCAGATCGGCGCTGGACCGCCCACCACCGCTGACCATCGTGACTGCGTGCCTGGACGCTGCCTTACGGCTGTGGGATGAGGACCGCTTCCGAGCGAAGTCACAGATCAAGGTCGCCGCGGCAATGCTGCGGGATGTTGCCGAGGGCGACGCTGCTCAGGCACTGATTCCGGATTCCGCGCCTGGCACTTGCACTCTCGCGCGATGGCAAGCGCGCAAGATCAAGGAGTTCATCGACGAGTCGCTGGATTCGAGGATCCGGTTGAGCGACTGCGCAAGCAAGGTTCGCTTGAGCAACAGCTACTTTTCCCGCGCCTTCAAAATGACGTTTGGGACGACGGTATGTCGCTACATTCGATCCCGGCGTGTTGAACGGGCTAAGCAGCTCATGTTGCAGTCGCAGGAACCACTGTCGCGGATCGCCTTGGCATGCGGCTTCGCAGATCAGGCGCATTATTGCCGGGTTTTTCGCGATGTCGTGGGAATCAGCCCCAACACCTGGCGCCGCCGGAACATGCCGTGACGCTCAATCGGGATTGAGGGCACCAATGCAGGCGACTAATAAACTATGCAAGGCGTCAATCACTCGTATGCGGCTGGCATGTATTACGTGGCGCCTACATTCTGCGGCTGGCCGTTGGATGAGCGCCGCACGGGCTGCCCGGCCTGGTGCCGCGGGTGACGACATTGTCGATGGTCTTTGTCTATAATCTCCCTGTGACGAGCGCGACGGAGCGGGCGGTGTTCGGACCGGGCGATGTCACTCATCATCGTATTACTGAGCCGGACGTTTCACCTAAACACTGGACTCGTTGTAAGCGCGAGTCGCACGCTGCAGCCACAATCAATGCCGAGTGACCGCCCTGTGTCTGAGGCCGAATGCGTGGCGCCATCGGAACATCACTTGAAACATCATTTGAGCGCCGGGCGAGTGAAGACAGGGACGGCCGAACCGGCATTGGGAGGTCTCGCCGGCAATGCGGCGACGATCCCAGCTCCTGCGCATCCGAGCAAATACATGCTGTGCGGGCTGGGCCTCGCGACCTGGATGGAATTCTACACCTCTGACGGTGTGAATCTGGTCCTCCCCGACATGGCCGGCACGTTGGGCCTCTCGCAGGACCAGGCAAGCTGGATTTTGACGACCTACCTTTCGGCCCTGTGCTTCGGTGTGCCGCTGTCCATCTGGATGGCCGGGCACGTCGGGTATCGCCGCTACATCATCGGTAGTGCGGCCGTCTTTGCCGCCACATCCGTCGCCTGTGCGGTGGCGCCGGGCGTCACAACGCTACTGTTCTGGCGCGCCATTCAAGGGTTTGCCGGCGCAGGGCTCACAATGTGGTGGCGCGCCGGCATCTACATAGCGATGCCTTTGGCGCAGCGAAGCCAGTCGATGGCGCGCGTTTCCGTCATGCTCTATCTGGCAACGGCGATCGGTCTGCTCGTTTGCGGCTACCTCACCGATAATTTCGGCTGGCGCCTGATCTTCCTTCCCAACGTGTTGTTCGCGGCCATCGGCATTCGGTTACTGCTTCGGTATTTCCCAGAACTGCCGCGCCCCGCGGATGTGCGGGTAAAGGCTGTGGACAGGCGAGGCATCTTGTTGCTCGGCATCGCGGTAGTGTCGTTACAAATCGTGCTGAGCCGCGGCGAGGTCGACGATTGGTTCGGCTCCGCGCGGATCCAGCTGCTCACTTGGACCGGGTTGATCGCGCTGCTGCTGTTTGCAACGTGGCAGCTCAGCGCGCGGAACACGGCGCCGCTTCTGCATCTAAGGCTCCTGGCCAATCGCAACGTGCTGGCGGCGGTATCGCTCGGCTTATTCGCCGGGATCATCCTTTCCGGCAGCATCTACGCCCTGCCACAATTTCTTCGCAACGTTTCCCCATACCGCCTGAGTGCGTCGCAAACCGGCCGCATCATATGCGCCTATGCCCTGACTGCTGCCGCGATCAGGCCGCTGGTTACCAAGGGCATCGCACGGTCCGGCCAACGCAAGGCGATCACCTTCGCCTTCACGATGCTGGTCCTCTCGATGCTCCTGTGTGCGCGGCTCATGACGACCGGCACGCCGGCCACTTACTATGTGCCTCCGCTGATCCTCTATGCCCTCTGTCTGGCGCCGATGCTGTCGGCGACCTCTAGCGGTACTATAGGCAAGCTGCCTCCAGCGCAGCAGCTCGATGGCGTCGCGATCTACATGAGCATTCGCCAGTTCGGGGCATCCTTCGGTGTCACACTGGTGACGATCCTGCTGGACCGGCGCGAGACAATGCATTCGTCCCGCCTGTACGAGAATCTGGGCGCCGGCGGATCCGGGACGCTAGCCTGGATGAACCAGGCGGCGCACTTCGCGATCGGTCGTGCCGGGTCATCGACTGCCGAGGCACGACACATGGCAATTGGCTTGCTTAGCCAAGCAGCCTTCCGTCAGGCTGCGACCCTTGCATACGCCGACGCCTTCCTGTTCATGGCCGCAATCGGAATCGTAGCTCTGTGTTTCGTGCCGTTGATATCTCCGAGCCGAAGCGCAAAACAATGACTCAAACAAATCTCATGCTCACTCCCGATACTGCGGCCCAGAGCGGTCCGACGGTAACGCTGGTCGACGTGGCCGCTCCCGACCAGGCCGGTCAAGGGGCCGCCGTGAACGTCGAAAGGCGGGAGCCGTCCATGGTGAAGCGACTGCGCCTGCGGGTTCCTGTTTGGACGGTTGCAATCGGCGGCGCCTTGATTGCTGCAGCGGCCTATATGTACGTACCGAGCCTTTATCTCGTCGAGACCGACGACGCGTCTCTACAGGCGGACACCGTTGCGGTGACACCGAAGATCGCAGCCTATGTCTTTGCTCTTCACGTTACCGACAACAGTTCCTTCGCCTCTGGCCAGCTTCTGGTCGAACTTGATCCGCGGGACTATCAGGCCGCTGTTGACATTGCCGATGCAAATCTGCAGAGCGCGCAGGCGGCGGAAGCCGTGGCTGGATCGCAGTTGGCCGAGCAGAGCAAGGTTATCGCAGCATATGAGGCCAATCTCGGAGGCGACCGCGGCGCGCTGATTTTTGCGACGCAGCAACTCGCGCGCTTTACCCATTTGGCCAAAAACGGCGCAGGCACTATCGAGCAGGCGCAGCAGGCCCAGTCTAATATCACGCAGCGAGAAGCAGCGCTGCAGCGGGATATCGCAACGTTAGCGGCAGCTCAGAGGCAAAGCGAGGTGCTGCGAAGCCGGGCGGAAGAGGCGAGGGCCAACGTTGTCCGCGCACAGGCAGTGCTTGATCAGGCGGAGCTCAACCTGTCCTACACCAAGATTTATGCCCCGGCAGCAGGAACAGTCGCCAGCCGTAGCGTGCGAAAGGGCGACTTTGTGGAGCCTGGTCAGACGCTGTTTTCGGCGGTCCCAGACCAAATCTACGTCATCGCCGATTTCAAGGAGACGCAATTGACGCATATGCATGCCGGACAGCCTGTCACAATTTATGTCGATGCTTTCCCGAACCACACGCTTTACGGCCATATCGATAGCTTTCAACGCGGCACCGGCTCGAACTTCGCCCTGTTGCCACCGGAGAACGCCACCGGAAATTTCGTCAAGATTGTTCAGCGTGTTCCGGTGAAAATCCTCGTCGATGATTTCGATGGTGTTCCCGCCGGAATGATCGGGCCTGGCATGTCGGTCGAAGCAACCGTGACAATACGTACGCTTCCCGGTTGGTTGGCCTGGCTGGTTTAGACCACCGGATACACAAGGCGGGCGGTCGTGAAGTCGCCATCAGCCGGACTGGCTCTTCAACAAACCCTATCAGCCAGACGGTACGTCGGCGCGAATCAGGACCAACCGAGTGTCCAACATCCAGCTTTCTAACGGGAGTGTCGAATGTCCAACAATCCAAAGTATCATACCCGCCGAGAATTCGCACTTCGCAAGTTGCTTGGTTACGCAATCGCCGCGGCGGCAGCCTGGTCGTTGACGTTGGCCGCCTCGGCGCGCGCGGCGCCACCGACTACGTGCGACGTGGCCCCGGTGGTTGCCCGGGACCTGCCGTCGGTCGTGAACGTCTCGGTTGAGAAAGTTCTGCGCGCCGAGGGCCCAAACGGCAAAGCCACCGGACCCGAGCATCTGGAGTTTTTTGTCGGTTCGGGCGTCATCGTCGAACCGTCCGGCATCATTGTGACCAACCAACACGTAATCCAGAACGCCGCCAGGATCATGGTGACGTTTAATAACAGGAGGCAGGTGCCCGCGCGGTTGATCACTGCCGCTGGCCTGGTCGATTTCGCCTTGCTCAAAGTGGACGTCGGGAAACCGCTGCCGGCCGTGCAATTCGCTGACAGCGACGCCCTGGAGATCGGACAGACGGTGATCGCGGTTGGCAACCCGCTTGGCCTCGGCACATCTGTCAGCACGGGCGTGATCAGCGCCACGGACCGGAACCTGATGCGGAGCCCGTTCGACGACTACATCCAGACAGATGCCAGCATCAACCCAGGCAACTCGGGCGGCCCGCTGCTTGATTGCGACGGCAATATTGTGGGCATCGACACAGCCCTGTATTCCAACAGCAAGGTGCTGGGTTCGATTGGCCTCGGTTTCGCCCTGCCGTCGAATATGGCGAGCATGCTCACCTACAAATTCTTACATCCACGCGACGACAACCCGAGTTGGGCGGGGCTGCATCTGCAGGACGTCACACCATCGATTGCGAAGGTCTTCGGCCTGCCGGAAGTGGGTGGCGCCATCGTCACCGCCGTAGCGCCGGACGGACCGGCTGCTCGCGCCTCGCTCTCACCCGGCGATATCATCACGTCGGTCGATGGACAGATGTTGCCGCAAGCCCGAGCGATTTTCACCAGGATAGTGGTGGAGCCGCCTGGCGATCCGATCGCGCTGTCCGTCTGGCGCGACCGCCATACGGTGACGGTGACGTTACGCGGGACGCCATGGCCCCATCTGGGGGAACTCCGCAGCCATATCCTGGCAAGCGCCTCGAAGATTGCGCGGGCAGAAGCGGCAGGGGTCGGCCTGCGCCTTGCGGTGATAACCGAGGTGGATCGCAAGCGCTACGAGTTGGGGGACATCTCGGGGGTCTTGATTGCGAGCGTAACGGTTGGCTCCCAGGCCGACAGTCGCGGGCTGGCAGCGGGTGACGTCATTGAGAAGGTGGACGGCGCCGCGGCGACTGCGCCCGACATGGTGATGAACCGATTGCTCCGTCCGGATGCCGAGGAAGGCGATCTCGTCGGCTTGCTGGTTCACGATAAGGCCGGAGCGCGCTGGGTCACGCTGTATGTTGGGCGGATCGATGCGGCAGCGCTGATCGCGGCGCCGCCCCCCTACGCGACGGGCGCCACTGCGCGCAATGCCGAGACGCGGCACCCATGACGGCGGCGGCCGGACAACAGAACCCGGCCCAGCTCACGCTTCGGCACCTGTAATAAGTTTTAGCTCCGCATTTCAGCCGAAGCCCGCTTTCAGGCTCATTTGGTTGGCCCATCTGTGATACGGCTATGCGATACCAGTCGCGGGCAACCCTCGTGGAAGGTACTGGTGGAAACTCCCTCGATCCGCACTCCTGGCTATCACGGTGCCGCTTGGACGAAGAATAGCGTCCGTTCGGACCAATATTGCCGCCTAAACGAGAAATTCCAGTCGGGAGCTGTCTCAATTAAGCGGCAATTTCGCTCTGGTCATGCGCCGCCGCCCACGGCGTCGCGCTGATGCTTATTTCTGCAACTCGGATTCGAGGAAAGCCGCCAATGATGCACGGGAAATGCGCACGATTGACGCTTATTCCGCAACACATCACGCGGCATTCTGAGCCTTATGCGCAATAAACTGCTCCTGGTGCATCATCAAAGGTTTGGGCACACCAGTTGCCGTTCGCAGTCGAGTCATACCACAAACTCGTTGACCGTAGCACCGGATATCATTCCGCTTAAGGTATGAGAATTGACCCTTAATCACAACTTCTGGTTTACCATCAGCGCGACAGGAACCGAACTCCTTTGGGCCCGCATGCTGCCATTGAGTGGTTGAACAGCACGCAATTCGCGACAGAGCCAATTTCGTGCAGCGCCACGTGAGCTTCGACGCGAGTCGCGGAATTCCGTGCAGCGCGACACGAGCCGTATCGTTTCAACCGAACTGGAAGGGTTCGTATGGCAAATCTGACGGATCGGGTAATTTTTCCGTCGATGCTCAGCCTTGCCCCGGCGGTGGCCGTGATGGTGGCGCCCCCTCCACAGTACTGCGGAACCACCGCAGCGCCACTGGCAAGCGTGGTTGAACTTCCGGCGATCTCAGGTTTGGTGCCAAGCGGAACGCGCGCCATAGCGCGGGATCAAGTGCGGCCTGTGCAACCAGTGGCAGTTCCGTCTTCGTCTGTTCGATGACCTGCGTGGCGGCATTGTCTACCATCCGAAATTTTCCCGTGGTGGGATCCTACGGAATGATAGCGTTGCAGACGTTTTGCGACCTGGGAGCGACGCCCGGGTCACGTCGCATTTCCGCCAGCACGCCACTGTTCAGGTAACCGATCAGGCTGAGCTTGAGAAACAACGCCCAGTCCGCCGGTGCCAGAGGTGAAAAACCGAGTGCGCGCTTGCCATTTTCCGTCAGCGCGCGCGCAACGTCACACCAGAGCGCGAATATCGTTCCGAACCGCTTGAGCCGCCGCGGATTGGTGCCCAGTACTGAAACGATCGAGTCACCTTCCTCATTTGACAGTGGATGCTCCAGGTCGGTGACGGCGAGCAGGGCGCGTCCGTCCGCATCCTCCAGTAACGGCAGGTCGAACGACAAGGTGATGGCTTTCTCGATATATTCATCTGGATCGACGACTGGCGGCAGCGCGCGCATCTCCGCTATGCTGCACCACGGATAGCGCAATTCTAGCCCGCGCCGAATCACTGCGCGATCGACCGCGACCAAGTAAACTCGGTTCTGCAGGACGGCCATGACGCGCTTGCCGTCCTCGAGCGTCAGTCCCAGCTCCGCGGCATCTTCCAATCGGGTGCGCTCAATGCAAATTGCGCCGGAATCAGCACTTACCTCGGCTTCATCCTCCTTGAGTTCGATCCTGACCACCCAGCGCATTGTGTTTCCCCCTCCTTTCGTCGAGGGCCGAAGCATATGCCCACCGCGGATGGACCCCCAGATTTTTGCACCGGCCGGATCAGCACGGGTCCCCGTCAGGGTGCCCTGAAGCTCGGTCCGTTGATCCAGGCTCGAACCCTGGGGAGGGCGCGGGCAAATCCGCAACGGCGGACACGCCGCCTAACCTGGCGGTTCATGACTGTGCCTCTAATCCCAACGCTTCGAGCACACGCTGCCGCATTTCCCCGAATCGTGGGGCGGCACGATGTCGGGGATAAGGCAGGTCGACCTCGATCTCGGCGAGTACCCGCGCGGGCCGGTCGCTCATGACGAGGACCCGCCCTGCCAGACACAGCGCTTCCTCGACATCGTGCGTCACCAGGATGGCCGTGAATCCAGCCTGCTGCCACAGGCCAACGAGTTCGGCTTGCATGGCAATCCGTGTCAGGCTGTCGAGACTGGCGAGCGGCTCGTCCATAAGCAACACAGATGGATCGTTCACCAGCGCTCTTGCCAGTGCCGCACGTTGCGCCATACCGCCTGAAAGCTGATGTGGATAGGCGCCGTCGAAACCCATCAGAC
>JASHVB010000790.1 GCA_030039695.1 Acetobacteraceae bacterium | reverse complement strand
CGCCATACGACGGCCCAACCACCGCCCGCAGGTGGTGCACGCCCAGGTGTTGCAACAGACGGTGCTGCGCGGTGACGATGTCGGTCAGGCTGATCTTCGGAAACTTGGAGCCGTAACGGCGGCCGGTACGCGGGTCCATCGAGGCGGCGTTGGTCGAGCCGAAGCTCGATCCAAGCATGTTGGAACACACAACGAAGTTGCGCTCGGTATCGATCGGGGCACCGGGTCCGACCAGCGTGGACCACGAGCCTTCCGACGACCCGCCATCAGGCTCGATCATCTGGTGGCCGCTGGTGTAGCCGTGCGTTACCAGTACCGCGTTGCGTCCGTCCGGCGCCAGTGTGCCGCGCGTGACATAGGCAATGGCGGCCTCGGGCAGTATCTCACCGCTGCTCAGGCGGAAATCAGGGATGGGATAGGTGTCGCGCGTGATCGTTTCCACTGCCTGGCCCTCCGTTGCCGGCGCAAGCTAGTGGATCACGGTGCCGATGTCATTGCGAGGCGCGAAGCGCCTCATCGCGACAGACGGCCGCGTGTTCTAATGCAGCGTCAGACGCCGTTGCCGGGGCGTGAACCGCTCCAGGCTGTCGGCCTTGCAGGCACGGATCGCTTTGCGCAGGGCGAAACGGGTCCGGGGAAGCCGGAAGTTCTCGGCCTCTTCCTCAAGCATCTCCAGACAGTGCAGGATGCCGGAGGCGGCCGTCTGGCTGTCGGGGGCGTCCTCGTCGTCCGGCAAGGGCCGATCCGTCATTGGAATAATCTCACGATTTCGTGATTTAGCGGAGACCTTATGCCGGAAACCTCGGGGCTTTGCAATGCCAGAATCTGTCTCCGCTGATCCGGGAGAACATCCGCGCCCCGCCTTGGGCATTATTGCCGGCGGCGGCCGCCTGCCAGGCCAAGTGGCCGCCGCCGCTGCTGCGGCCGGGCGCCCGGTCTTCCTGGTCGGGTTGGAGGGCTTCGCCGACCGAACGGTCCTGGCGCCTTGGCCACACGAAGTCATCCGCGTGGGGGCTGCCGGCCGCATCCTTACCACTTTGCGCAATCACGGCTGCCAGGATCTGGTGCTGATCGGCCCGGTGCGGCGGCCGTCTTTTCTGGACCTGCGGCCGGACGCCGAGGGAGCCCGCATCGTCGCCCGTATCGGCCGCGCCGCCTTCGCCGGCGACGACGGCCTACTCGCGGCGGTGATCCGCGTGCTTGGCGAGATGGGTTTCCGGATCATCGGCGCGCAGGACGTGCTGCGCGAGGTGCTGGCTCCGGCCGGCCTGCTGACCCGCACCGCGCCGGACGCGCTGGCAACCGCGGACATCCAGCGTGGCGTCGTGGTGACACGCGCGCTCGGGGCAGTCGATGTCGGGCAGAGCTGCGTGGTGCAGCAGGGCGTGGTTTTGGCGGTGGAGGCGGCGGAAGGCACCGACGCGATGCTGTCACGGTGCGGCGCGCTGGTACGGTCGGGGCCAGGCGGCGTGCTGGTGAAGCTGGTCAAACCTGGCCAAGAGCGCCGCGCCGATCTGCCGACCATCGGCCCCAACACGGTGCGCGCCGCCGCCGCCGTCGGGCTACGCGGTATTGCCTTCGAGGCAGGCGGCACCCTGCTGGCCGATCGCGCCGTCGCCGTGGCCGAGGCGGACAAGGCGGGCGTGTTCATGCTAGGCCTCCATGCCGAGGCCGTTTCCAAAGGGGAGTGAGGGCATGAGCAGTTTCCTGCACACGATGATCCGCGTCGGCGACCTGCAGCGCAGCGTCGATTTCTACACCAGGGCCTTCGGCATGAAGGAGCTGCGCCGCCGCGACGTGCCAGACGGCAAGTACACCCTGGCCTTCGTCGGGTTCGGCGACGAGGACAGCAACACGGCGATCGAGCTGACCTACAACTACGGCGTAGAGAAGTATGAGATGGGCGGTGCGTTCGGCCACCTGGCGATCGGCGTGCCGGATGTGGCGGCGGCGTGCGACGTGGCAAAGGCGGCCGGTGGCACGGTGACCCGGCCGGCCGGGCCGGTGAAGTTCGGCACGACGATCATTGCGTTCGTCAAGGATCCGGACGGGTATTCAATTGAGTTGGTGCAGCGGGGATAAGCCGGATCCACCCGGCCGAGAACGCGCCTCCCGGCGGAAGGTGCCGGCCCTGCGCGCCTTCCCGGCTGCCGCCCGAGGGCCTGCTCGCCAATCATCTTCCGGATGGACTTTCCGGGAATCGCCATGCGCTCGGGACTTTTCTGCGGCGCGGGTATGGAAGTACTCGCGCTAGCCAGGCCAGCGAGCGGTTGTCGATGCAATACGCTAGGACGGTTCGGCGATCTGCGCCCTGATCAAAAGGAGGGCGCGGTCCGCGCACCGGTGGTTGCGCAAGATGATCCGCGCGCGTCGCCGGGGCGATGACTAGCCTGGCGACGAGGCTGGCGACGAGGCTGGCGTTACGGCCTGCCGGGTTGCTCCGGTGCCCATGGCGGCGTTTGGCACGCGGCGTCGGCCGAGCTGTGTTCCGGCTATACCGCTCGTCGGCGGGCAGGTCCCACCGACAACCGCCGAGGCGGGTCATTCCTGCACCGGTGCGCCGCGCCATTGG
>JASHVB010000789.1 GCA_030039695.1 Acetobacteraceae bacterium | reverse complement strand
CCAATCCTGCAGCACTGGATAATCGCTGCCGGTCACCATCTTGTCTCCGCCGAACGCCTCGCATGCGCAGGTCAGTGCGGCCTTTGAACCGTAGCACACGGTGTCGTACCAGAACTTACGTGCCGTCACGCTCGGCAGTTCCGGCAACCCGCCCAGATCTCGGATGCCTTGTGTGTCGAGCCGGTTCAGCAGCATTGGGATCGGTCCGCCGAGATGGGGCACGATGAACCGGATATTTGGATAACGGTATGGGATCCCTTTGGCGATCATGTGCGCAACGAACATACCGTCTTCCACAGAATTGCCAATCGATGCACGGAAGCCCCAATCGTTGATGATCGGCGAGCACACGCCAGTGACCGACGGGTGTACGAACAGAATGGCGCCGCGACGATTGAGCTCGGCATAAATCGGTTCGAATTCAGCCTCGGCGATGGAACGTCCAAGGCAGGAAATGTTCATGTTGACGCCGACGCACCCGAGCTGGCTGAAGCCGCGATCCATCTCGCGCAACGACGCATCGATGTGCGGCAGCGGCAGCATCACATAGGAGGCGATGCGATTAGGATAACGATGTGCCAGTTCGGCGTAACCATCGTTCAGTAGATGCAGCGCCTTCACGCAATCCGCTTCGTCCGGCAGATAAGGCTGGCGGTGCGGCGAGAGGATCTGCCTTTCCACGCCTGCGGCGTCCATCAGCTCCAATCGGCCCCGAATATCGGTGGCGGAATCGGAGACCGGATGGCGCGCGATGCCGGTCGGCTTTGGCACGCCGACCGCAGGGGTGAAGCGGTCGCCCATGAAGTCGCTGAATTTTTTCGGAATGTAGTGGGCGTGAACATCACAGATCATGGTTTGCCTCCCGCATGCGACGACGACCATTGTCCGCGCACGGCATCGTGCCTATTCCGTCATCTGTTCTGGCGCCAACGGCTCGCCGTAGTATCCACTCCGGAACCATGGAGTCCGTCAGATGCTGACCGTCAGAATCGTCGAATTGCAGCCGTTGATCGCACTGATCGCCGGGATTCTGATTCTGGCGATCCCACGCCTGCTGAACATCATCGTGGCAATCTACCTGATCATCATCGGCCTGGCTGGACTGTGGCCGCATCTGTTGCGTTGATGGCCGCTGGAAGTGATGGACCTCTGTCATAGCGAGTGTTGCGTGCCTCGCAACGACAACTGGTCACCCGCTCCGCATGGCGCGATACTCGCGGCGCACAATCTCCATCAACTCCTCGACCGAGGTTGCGGCAGCCGCTTTCTCATACGTGACGCGGCCGTGCTGCATCAGCACGATGCGGTCGGCGATGTCCAGCGTCTGGGCATAGTTGTGCATGATCATGGCGATGGAATGCCGCCCTTCCTTTTTCAGGCGAAGCAGCAGGTCGATGATCAGCGCGGCCTCGCGCGCGCCCATCGCGGCGAGCGGCTCGTCCAACAGCAGGATGCGCGCGTTGGTGCTCACCGCCCGCGCCACGGCGATCGCCTGGCGCTGGCCGCCGGACAGACGTTCGACAGGCAGATCGACGGACGGAATGTTGACACCCATGCTCGCCAGCGTCTCGGCCGCACGCCGCCGCATCGCTCGATGATTGAGCAAACGCAGGGGCGCGGCGTAGAGGATTTCGCGGTTCAGGAACATGTTGTGGTAGACACTGAGCGAATTCGCGAGTGCGAGGTCCTGATAAACGCACTCAATGCCGAGCGATCGGGCGTGATCCACCGAATGTAGCGACACCTCAAGGCCATCGACGAACAGCCGGCCGCTCGTGGGTGTCTCATAGCCGGTGAGGATTTTCATCAGCGTCGATTTGCCGGCACCATTGTCGCCGAGAATGCCGAGGATTTCACCCTGCCGCAGTGCCAACGATACGCCATCCAGCGCGGTGACCGCACCGAAGCGCTTGGTCAGGTTTTCGGCACGCAATGCCTCAGTCATCGTCGGCTGCCCTGGCGCGTCAACCGCGTGATGTAGATATTGAAGAGCATAGCCGCGAGAATCGCCGCGCCGAGAATGATATTAAACAAAAAGGCGTTGATCCCGATGAGAGTGAAGCCGTCGTTGAGCACGCCGAGCACCAGCGCGCCGATTAGTCCGCCGATTATGGTGCCGGAACCGCCCGCCAGTGGCGTTCCCCCGATCACGCCGGCGGCGATGGCGAGAAACATAATCTGATTGCCGCCTGCTTGTGGGTCGATCGAACCGATGCGGAACGCTTCCAAACAACCGGTGAAGCCAGATAGTACGCCGACAATGATGAAATTGCCGATCTTGATGCGGGTGACGTGGATGCCGGCCTCTCGCGCGCCTGTTTCATTCGCGCCAGCAGCGATGGTGTGCAGGCCCCAGCGCGTATGGCGCAGCACGATGTGCAGCACGACAACAACAAGCAGAGCCCAGAGGATTTCGCTGTAGCCCCAGGCACCCATGACCTGCGCGAAGGCCGGGCTGCCGGGCGGAGTGACCGGCGTTCCATGGGAGATCGTGAGCGTCAGGCCGTTCACCAGGAACAGCGTACCGAGTGTGGTAACGAACGATGGAACCCCGAGGATGAGCGTAATGACCCCATTGACGAGGCCGACCACGCCGGCGGCGAGGATTCCGAGAAGTAGTGAAGGGATCATCGGAATCCCGGCGGAGTAGGCGAAATACATGGCAAACGGCGCCAGCGCGAAGACCATGCCGGCGGAGAGATCGATCTCGCCGCCGATCATCAGCATGATCTCGCCACAGGCGATGATCGCGGCGGGTGCGACGAATTGTGACAGGTTCTCCAGGCTGGCGCTGGTGAGCAGGAAGTCGTGGTTGGCGTTCTGAAACCAGGCGATCAGGAGAAGCGCGACGACCAGGATGCTGGCTTCCTGCCAACGTGCGAAGGCGTCGAGCACGCGCCTGGGCCTTGCTGTCATGGCCGGTCTGCAACCGGACCGGCTCTGCCTCTCCCGTCAAGGCCGGCCTTGGCGGCGCAGCATCGCACGCCGCTATCCCTTGATCGGCCCCGCGCGTTGCACGATCTGCTTCGCGCTGGCGCTGCCTTCGTACCGTGTCTTGGTGGATAGGTATGGTCCGACGTCCGCTTTGGTGACGAACTTCAACCCCGTGTTGATGTTGGCCGGCCCCGTCAACCCGCCTGACGCCAAATACATGAACATCTCCATTGCCGTGTAGAAGCCTTGCAGATACGCCTGCTGGTCGATGGTGAAATCAAGATCGCCGGACTGGATGAGCTGCAGCGTGCGTGGCAGCAAGTCGTAGCCGCCGGCGTGTACGCCCTTTGACGCGAGCTTGAATTGCTGCATGACTTCGCCAACACCCTGTGTGCTGCCAGCGTCTACCGCGAACATTCCTTTCAGGTCCTGATGGCCGAGATAGAAGGCTTTGATCTTACCCAACTCTTCATTCACCGTCGCACCGGTGGCGATCTGCTGCGTCTGGATATTCTTTCCCGACTTCTTGATTGCCGCGACCGCCCCATCCAGCCGTGGCTGGATGTTGAGTTGGCCCGGGGTAGCAATGAACAGGCCTACCAGCCCGGAATCGACAATTGATGCGATGTGCTCGCCCATTTGATAGCCGGATTGATAAAGATCCTGCCCAATATAGGCGAGGCGCTTGTTGCCACTATCGGCCGGTGCATCCGCGTTGTAAGAGAACACCGGAATGCCGGCGTCCAGCGCACGCTGCACCGGCGTATTGAACGCGTGCGGATCGACGATAGGCACCGCGATCGCGGCCGCCTTCGCGGCGATCGCCGCGTTCATCGCGTTCACCATCTGCGCTACGTCGGCATTGGCCGAGCCGGTCCATTGGTAGTCGCAGCCCAACAGAGTGCTCGCGTCCTCGATCCCATATTGCGTCGGGACAAAGAACGGATTGGTGGTTACATGATTGACGAACACCAGCTTCCAACGCGGATGCGACGGGAACGCGCCCGCCTCCGCGGCCCGGGCCTGGATCGCGCCGAGCCAAGCCATTGCCCCGCCGAGGCTTGCACCATGCAGCATGGTGCGACGCGCTACCCGGATCCGGTCGCGGACTTCCGACATCGCTTCCTCCTCTGCTGACATCGTTGGGCTGTCAGTTAAATACGACTGAACCTGCATGCAGGAAAGGACGCCAGTCACGAGCGTGAGAGTGCCCTCCCGCATGCCACCCAGACCGGAACGGTATGACAGCGGCTCCGCCCCGGTGCTACGCTACGCCCGGTCCGGAGGAAACCATGCTCACTCAAGCCCAGATCGACGAATACAACGCCGTCGGCGCCATTGTCGTGCCGGACGTCCTGACCCAGGCGGAAGTGCAGCGCCTGCGCGACGTGACTGACGGATTTGTTGAACGCGCGCGCGGCCTGACCGCGCATGACGACATATACGACCTGGAGGACAGCCACACGCCGGAAAACCCCCGGGTGCGGCGCATCAAGCAGACGCATCTGCAGCATCCGGAATACGGACGCTTGACCCGCCATCCCAAGGTCATCGCCGTGCTGCAAGCCCTGTGGGGGCCGGACATCCGCTTCGATACCGCCAAACTGAACATGAAATGCGCCGGCTTCGGTGCGTCGGTGGAGTGGCACCAGGACTGGGCGTTCTATCCGCACACCAACGATAATCTTGCCGCCGTCGGCATCATGATGGACGACATGGCAATGGAGAATGGTCCGCTGATGATCATCCCGGGCAGCCATCGTGGTCCAGTTTTCGACCACCACGCCGATGGCATTTTCTGCGGTGCGATGGACCCGGCCAACAATGACGTCGATTACGCTTCGGCAATTCCGCTGAACGGTAAGGCCGGAGCGATCACTGTGCACCACGTGCGCGCGGTGCACGGCTCGGCACCCAACGTCTCCGACCGGGACCGCCGCCTGCTATTGTTGCAGTTTCGCGCCGCCGACGCCTGGCCGCTACTCGGCTTCCCAGGCGGAATGGAAAAATACAAGGCGCTGATGGTGGCCGGCGAACACCGCGAACCACGGCTGGTGCGGGCACCAGTGCGGATGCCGTTGCCGCCGGCAACGAAGCAGGGCTCGCTCTATGAAAACCAGAAGGGGATGCGCAACCGGTTCTTTGAAATGCCTGCCGCGGCGCCCGCTATGGAGCCGGCGAAATGACTGAACGCGTCGATCCGCCGGTCTCACGCGAGGATCCCATCATCGACCGCACGCCGCAGCCATTTGGACGCGCGCCGGCCGATCCGGTGCTGTTCGACGCGTCGGCGCGCGCGATGCGGCAACGCTCGGTGAACTTTGCGGCGAAGCGCTACGTCGACATGCTGTATGTCAGCGGCCTCGACCGACCGACGGCCGACCGGCATTTCCGCTGGCGCGCGGCGTCCGTGCCAGCCGGTCTTTCCGCCCGCGGCCCCGCTTCCGGCCAGGCGACGTTGCTGGAAGCGCATCGCCACGGACAACTCGATATCGAGGTGGACAACAGCGACTACCGCGTCACCGTGGTGTGGAACGATCCCCCGTTCGGTCCCCCGGTGATCGGCTCCGCCATCGCGAGGCACAACTACGGCGGAATCCTGCTCGGCGCACATGCGGCGCCGTCGTTCGATCCCAAGCCGATCGCGCGGGAGATGCCCGGCGAGGGCCATGACTGGCCGGTGGGCGAGGCGGTCGAGCCACCACAACCGCCGCCGGTCAAGCTCGTCGCATCGCTGCGTACGCTGTTTGCCAACTCGCCGGGCGTCTACGGCATTCTAATTGCTTCGCCGCATCGCGTGCTGGTCGAGCGCTATAATCCGTGGAGCGGTCCCGACCGCGCCACGCCGAGCTGGTCCATGACCAAGGCGATCACCTGCACGTTGATCGGCCGGCTCATCCAAGATGGGTGGCTCAACTCGGTGTACGATCCCGCGCCAGCGCCGCTTTGGCAGGATCCACGCGACATACACCGGCTGATCACCGTCGACCATCTGCTGCGCATGCGCTCCGGCCTCGGTTTTCCGGTGCGGCATGACGATGGCTACGTCACGCTCGGGTTCGAGAATAGCGCAGTGTACCAGGATGCGGGGGATGCGTTCGACGCGGCGCAACGGTCGATCGTGGCCACGATGCCGGGCAGCGTGTTCCGCTATGTCAACAGCGGCATGAACGTGCTGGGCGCGATCATCCGCGACCTGATCGAGCGGC
>JASHVB010000788.1 GCA_030039695.1 Acetobacteraceae bacterium | reverse complement strand
GAGGCCGCCCATCACGCCGCGGCGGTCGGTGGAACGCGCCAGCGGCTTGATCGCTTCGACCAAGGCGTCACCGGCGTCGATGTCTACGCCGGCATCGCGGTAGCTCAGTGTTCGACCCTGTGTCATGGCGGGACACTGGCCATGACACAGCATCGGGCGGTTGGTCCACCGCTGCCAAACGCGCCGCAGGGCTGGTCCTGATCGCCACTGGTCACGGCGGGCCTCGGGAAATACGGTATCGGACAGAACCATGGCCGGCCCTCCCGGCGCAACCATCGAGGGCAAACCACAAGGGAGACCGGAGGGGATGCCCGACGGAACACAGGTCAGCCGCAGTGCATCCGCGACGCTCCTCACGCTGCCGAACGTTGTGACGTTCGGCCGGCTCTGCGCGGTGCCGCTTGCGTTCTGGCTGATCATCGAGCGCCACCCCGCCTACGCCTTCTTCCTGTTCGTGGCCGCCGGTGTGTCCGACGCCATCGACGGCTGGATGGCGCGCCGTTGGGGCGGCAACATGGTGGGCGCCGTGCTTGACCCTGTCGCTGACAAGGCGCTGCTGGTGACGATGTACGTAACCCTCGCCGTGGTGCAGGAACTGCCGGACTGGCTCGCCATTTTGGTCGTGTTCCGCGACCTGATGATCGTTGGCGGCGTTATTGTGCTGGGATTGCTGGGCCAGCCGGTCACCATCCGGCCACTCCGCATCTCCAAGCTGAACACTGTACTGCAGATCCTTCTGGTTGCCATGACGCTGCTGCTGGCCGGCTTCGGACTGTCCGTACCGCTCGTCACCCTGGCGCTGACCTGGACTGTGGCGGCAACGACGCTGGCCTCTGGCGCAGCTTACGTGTGGGTCACCGCCCGTGGCCGGTGATCCCTTCGAGCTGCACGAGATTGAATCCGGCGCACCGCCACAAGCAGCGGCGCCCGTCACCGCTGAAATCCTCGCCTCGAACCACACCGTCCGTCCACCGCCGACCCGCGCGCAACGCATTACCCTGGGCGTCGCCCTCCTCGTGGTGGTGTGGTTGGCGCTGGAGCTGTTCTCGCCTGTGCTCGCGCCGTTCGCCGCCGCCGCGGTGCTCGCCTATGCGCTCGACCCGCCCACGACATATCTGACGCGGCTTGGCCTGCCACGCGGTCTCGCGGCGCTGACCATGATCCTGGCGCTGATCTTCGCCCTCTTGCTGTTCGCGCTGTTGCTCTACCCGCTGATCCTGGCGCAGATCGGCTTGTTCGTACACCGCGTCCCGCAATACGTGCATCTTTTGCAAGTCTGGGCGCGCGAGGCCATCACCAACCTGCAGGACAGTTTCGGCACCGACGTCGTCAACAACCGGTTACGCGACCTGGTCAGCAGTCAGGCAGGCAACATGCTGTCGGTCGTCACCTCGACGCTGACTGGCGTGATCGGCAGCAGCATGGCGATCTTTAACGTGTTGACCCTCGCGGTGGTGACGCCGGTAGTCGGGTTCTACCTGCTGCGCGACTGGCCGAAGGTGATCCGCCGCATCGATTCGTGGCTGCCGCGTCGCTATGCCGGCGTAATCCGCGCGCAGGCGCGCGAGGTGGACCGCATCCTGTCCGCCTGGGTGCGGGGCCAGGCGATGTGCTGTCTGATCCTCGCAGTTTACTACGCGCTGGCGCTGACCCTGGCGGGGCTCGACCTCGGGCTGATCGTCGGCATGGCCGCCGGCCTGCTGTCCTTCATCCCGTATGTCGGATCGATCACTGGCGGGGTCACATCGATCGCGCTGGCACTGGCGGAGTTCCCGACCTGGCATGGCGTCATCCTCGTTGCGTGCGTGCTGGTCGTAGGCCAGATCCTGGAGGGCTATGTCATCTACCCGCGCTTCCTGGGTGACCGCGTTGAACTCCCCGCTGTCTGGGTCATCTTCGCACTGTTCGCCGGCGGCGCGGCGTTGGGCTTCCTCGGCATCATGCTGGCCGTGCCGATCGCGGCGACGATCGGCGTTCTTTGCCGCTTCTGGCTGCGGCGGTATCTGGCCAGCCAGCTCTATCTCGATCCGCCAACGTGTTGACGGCCATTCCCTCGTGACAACATCACCTGCCGCGACGCCCGGACACCCCGTCCGTGTAACAAAGGGTTGATCCATGTCCGATCTGTCTGACCACGCCCTGGTGTGGCAACCGCGTGTTCTGAGTATCCTTCGCATCATGGCCGGTCTCCTATTCATGGAGCACGGCATGTCGAAGCTGTTCGACTTCCCGCACGGGACGCTGCATCCGACATTCCCCTCGGTGCTGTTCGTTGCCGGCATCCTGGAATGCTTTGGTGGCGCGCTGGTCGCGCTCGGCTTGTTGACCCGGCCGGTTGCCTTCCTTCTTTCGGGCGAAATGGCGATCGCCTATTTCACGGTGCATGCGCCGCGGAGCTTCTTCCCGCTGCAGAACGCCGGCGAGGCCGCAGTACTGTACTGCTTCATCTTCTTCTACCTGTTCGTAGCAGGTGGCGGTGCCTGGAGCCTGGACCGGCTGCGCGGCCGCCGTTAGCGCCCGCGACGGGTTCGCCCTGCAGCGATGTGCGATTGTCGTCCGTCGCTGAATCAGGCGACGAGCTGGAGGCCAGGTCGCAATGACAGCGCTTAGAATGCCACACCGAGCCTGACGCCAAGATTGTCCAGACCGGCGTTATTGCTCGCCAGTCCGGCGTTAGAGCTGTGCTCGAAATAGATCGACACATTGCCGCGTGGATTGAACCAGTAGACCAACTCCACGCTCGGATGGAACAACACGTTCGAGCCAAGCGCTGCGTGGGAGGTTGCAGACGTGTGCCCGTTGTTGAACGCAGGACCGAAGCCAATGTCGAAGTCGATATGGTCCTGCGACGAGAACACGCTCCGCCACAGCACCGCCGTCCAGGTCAGTCCGAAATAGGCCTGGCTGGTGTAGCCGGAGGTGTTGGCGTCGACGCCGATATTCGGCCGTGGATCCAGCATCCAGCGCCACGACGGCGAGACATCAGCGACCCAGCTATCGGGCACTGGTGAAACGAAGCGCAGCTCCGCGTTGATGTCGGCACCATGCTCGCGCTGGTCGCCAAGAATCGGCACGTCGTGTGCCAGCACGCCCACTTTCAATTCGCTGACGATGTCTTGCCCAGACGCTGTGTCTTGCCCAGACGCTGTATCTTGCGCAGGGGCTGTGGCTTGCGCGGAGGTCGTGTCTTGCACAGACGCCATGTCTTGCGCAGACGCTATGTCTTGCGCAGACGCTGTGTCTTGCACAGACGCTATGTCTTGCGCAGACGCTGTGTCTTGCGCAGACGCTGTGTCTTGCACAGAGGCTGTGTTTTGCGCGGAGGCCGTCGGCACAGCGCCCAGCGCTGTCAGCAAAAAGGCTAGTACTGCAAAGCTCGCAGATCGCATGTCGGGCTGCCTGTCGTGGCGAAGTTCAACATGTAAGTCCACGTACGTCGCCCGCAATCCGCCGCACACACAACCGCCCGGCCCAGCGCCCGGAAGGGGCGATGGACCGGCCGGCAGAGTTGGGATGCGGATGCGAGCGGGCTTTACAACGCCGCGAGGATCGATTCGGCCTTGCTGACTTCGAAGCCACCAGGCGCCTCAACGGCGAGATGCGTCACCTTGCCGTCCTGCGCGATCAGTGCGTAGCGCTGGCTGCGGACACCCATGCCGCGCGCGTTCAGATCGAGTTCCAGCCCCAGTGCCTTGGCGAACTGCGCGGCGCCGTCGGCCAGCATGGTGACCTTGCCGTCGGTGCCCTGGTCCTTGCCCCAGGCGCCCATCACGAACGCGTCGTTGACCGCGATACAGGCGATGGTGTCGACACCCTTCGCCTTGATTGCCTCCGCATTCTGCACGAAGCCCGGCAGGTGCTTGGCGCTGCACGTGGGGGTGAAGGCGCCGGGGACCGCGAAGAGCACCACCTTCTTCCCCTTAAAGATATCGTCGGTAGAGGTCTCTTTCGGACCCTCCGGAGTCGCCATCATCAGTTTCATGGACGGAATCGCATCGCCGACCTTGATTGTCATGGGCTTTTCTTGCTCCCCGTTTGGATGTGCCTGCAGCGATCGGACTCCTAGCCTTACCCGCGCCCGGTGTCACGCGACGTGGCGCGGCCGCGGAAGCCGCTTGCGCCGCCGCCGCGTCGGTCCCAGATTGGCCACATGGCCCAGCGTCCAAACAAGCCGGTCCCGCCCGACCCGACAGCCGACGACGATGAGCGCGCGGACGTGGGTCCGACCGTTCGGCGCTCTGCGCGGCGCAACCGCGGGAAGTCCGTCGGCTCGCCTGCGGACGGTTTCCTCACCGGGCAGTTGCTGATCGCTACGCCAGCGATGAGCGATCCTCGCTTCACGTTGAGCGTGATCTACGTCTGCGCCCACACGCCGGACGGCGCGATGGGGCTGGTGGTGAACCGGCCGATCGTCAAGCCGAGCTTCGACGAGTTGCTGAAGCAACTCGACGTGGCGCCGGCGCCGCCGGCGCGCCGTCTGCGGCTGTGCGCGGGCGGCCCGGTCGACAACGCGCGCGGCTTCGTGCTGCATACGACGGACTGGACCGGCGAAGGCAGCCTGCAGGTGAACGAGGGGCTGGCGCTGACGGCCAGCCTGGATGTGCTGAAGGCGATCGCCGAGGGCGGCGGGCCGCGTGAAGGCTTGCTGGCATTGGGTTACGCCGGATGGGGGCCGGGTCAGCTCGACAACGAGATTCAGCAGAACGCGTGGCTGTCGGTGCCGGCAGATGAGATGCTGGTATTCGACGAAGAACATGACACGAAGTGGCGTCGCGCTTTGGGCAAGCTGAATATTGACCCTCTGCTGCTCTCGGAAGCGGCGGGGCACGCGTGAGCGATCTGCTGTCATCGCGAGTTCACCGCCGCCCGAGGTACTCGGCCCGCGACTGATTGAAACGGGCGCGCCATCGTCATCCCGACGAAAGCCGCAAAATATGCGTCATGGTTACCGGCTTGCCCCGGGGCAATGATAGACCGGGGCGTTGGTTGCCGCGCGATAAACAAACCTTAGCCTAGCCCATCGCAAACCGCAGCGCCGACAGTGCGGCGATCAGCCAGACCGCGCCAGCAATTTCGCGCCAACGTCCGGCGGCCGCCTTTACCACGACGTAGACGATGAACCCCAGGCCGATCCCGGTCGCAATCGAGAACGTAAACGGCATGGCGATCGCCGTGATCACCGTCGGAATCGCATCCGTCGCGTCATCCCAGCGCACGTCGCGCAAAGCGCGCGCCATCAAGCAGGCGACAAACACGAGCGCTGGTGCGGTCGCATAGCCGGGAATCACGGTGGCAACCGGGGCAAAGAACAGCGTGAGCAGAAATAACGCCGCGACGGTCAGGGAGGTAAGGCCGGTGCGGCCGCCGGCCTCGATGCCTGCGGCGCTCTCGATGTAGCTGGTGGTCGTGCTGGTGCCGAGCACCGCGCCGAGGACTGCGCCGCCCGAGTCGGCGAGTAGCGCCTCGCGCAACTGCGGCAGGCTGCCGTCCGGGCGCATCAGGCCGGCGCGGTGTGTGGTAGCGATCAGCGTGCCAGCGTTGTCAAGCACATCGACGAGCAAGAACGTCAGCACCACGGTGGGGACGCCGAGTTTCAACGCGCCGGCGACGTCGAGGCGCAGAAAGGTCGGCGCGAGCGATGGCGGCATTGCAACGACGCCATGCAGATGCGTCAGCCCGAACGGGATGCCGAGCAATGCGGTCAGGATGATGCTGATCAGGATCGCGGCGCGAATGCCGCGCACCGCGAGGCCGGCCATGATCAGGAAACCGAGCACCGAGAGCAGCACGCTCGGCTGGTCCACCGCGCCGAGCGTAACCAGTGTCGCCCGGTCGGCGACGACGAGTGCCATCTCGTGCAGCCCGATCAGGCCAAGGAACAACCCGATGCCGGCGCCAATGCCGAGTTTCAGCGAGAGCGGAATGGCGTTGATCAGCCACTCGCGGATGCGGCAGACGCTGATCAGAAGAAATAACACGCCGGAGAGAAAGACGGCGCCGAGCGCCGTCTGCCACGGCACACCCATGCCTTTGACAACGACGAAGGTGAAGTAGGCGTTCAGCCCCATGCCGGGCGCGAGCGCAATCGGCAAGTTCGCCAAGAGGCCCATTGCGGCGGAACCAATCGCCGCCGCCACGCAGGTGGCCACGAAGGCGGCACCGTGATCGATACCTGCCGTGGCAAGGATCGATGGATTGACCACGACGATGTAGGCCATCGTCAGGTAGGTCGTCAGGCCGGCAAGCAGTTCGGTGCGGACCGAGCTGTGGTGGGCGGATGGGTTGAACATCGATCGGACCTGGATTGGATGTGTCATTGCGAGGAGCGCAGCGACGAAGCAATCCCCGCGGGAGGTTGCTGCGTTGCCGCGCTTCTCGCAATGACAGCGGGCGGGTGCTAACCGCCCGCGGCACCCTGCGTGTTCACATAGAGCGCATACAGGCTGTGGCTCGCCGCCATGAACAAGCGATTGCGCCAGCGTCCGCCGAAGCAGACGTTGGCGCAGCGCTCCGGCAAAGAAATGTGTCCGATCGGCTGGCCGGATGGATTGAAGATGCGCACACCGTCGAGTTCGTCGCTGCCGGTGCCCCAGCCACACCAGAGATTGCCGTGGAAATCGACCCGGAATCCGTCGGGCGAGCCACCCGGACCCGCATCGATGAATGGGCGCGCATTCGCGAGTTTCGCACCACCGACCACATCGTACACCATGATCCGCCGGTTCGGCTGGGCGCGCGACGCGACGACATAAAGCTTCGATTCATCGGGTG
>JASHVB010000095.1 GCA_030039695.1 Acetobacteraceae bacterium | reverse complement strand
GCAACGCCCTCATCGCGCAGCGGATCGTAGGTGCAGGTCAGCACCAGGGCCTGCGCGGTACCTGATAGGTCGACCGCACGCAATGGCGAAGCTCGCCAGTCGTTCTCGTCGTCTGCGCTGCGCATGTAGTGATTGATAAACCACCGCATCGTCGCCGATGTCAGCGGCACACCTTCAGTCACGGTTTGCGACGACGCGGTGACCATGCGCATGTCGGTCGCCGGATAGATCAACAACTGGAACACCACTGGCGGCAAACCGCCGTCGCGCGCCATAAGTGCCATCACTGCTGCGAGGTTGCCGCCGGCAGAATCCCCGCCAACCGCCACCCGCGACGCATCGATGCCCAGCGACCCTGCGTTCGTTATCACCCAGTGCGTTGCCGCCGCGCTGTCATCAACCGCGGCTGGGAACTTGTGCTCCGGCGCCATACGGTAGTCGACCGACACCACATGGCAGCGAGCAATATTGGCGAAACGCCGACACACGCCATCGTGCGAATCGAGATCGCCGAGCAGCCATCCGCCACCATGGAAGTAGATCAGGGCTGGGAGTTTCTCCGCCGGGTCGGTACCGAGCCCACGATACGTGCGCAACGGGATGTCGCTCGCCGGTCCGGGCGCGGAGAGGTTGCGTATCTCCGCCACATCCTGCAGCGGTGGCTGCAGCACCTTGCGGCTGTTATTATGGGCTTGCCGAGCCTCGGCCGGCGTTAGTGTCTCGAACGGCGGCCGGCCAGCCGCGCGGATCATGTCGATAACGAGCTGGGCGTCGGGATCGAGCGGCATGCGTGTCGGTCCTCGTGATGGTTGCGGGCTAAGCCCACGCTTTCCCGGTTGGCGGGGTTGCTGCATTGACACCTGGTTCGACAGGGGTCGCAGTTCCGCAAGGACCGCCACCTCAGCGGAACTTTGCGCGACCTTTGTCGAACTCTATGTTAAGATGCATGCTATGCCAACCGTTTCAGCCTTGCCGGATGACGCATGGTTACCCAGTGAACGCGAGCACAGCCGCTGCCACTTCCGCCGGCTTGTCGAGCTCTGCCAGATGCCCTGCCCCGTCGATCAGCTTCACGTCGGTCTTGCCGCGGATAGCCGAAGCGAACCGGGCCGCGTAGGACCTCGGGATGACCCGATCCTGCGCGCCCCATAGTAGGAGCGTTGGCGCCTTCACCAGTCCCAGCCGCTTCTCGAGCCGCGAATTGCCGAGCGGCCAGAAGATGCGCGCCGCAGCCTCGCTCGCTCGCACCTGTTCGATCGGCCACTCGACTGAGTTGGCCCCCTCTGGCACCGTCTTCAGCGCCGTCCAGACTGCTGGGTCGGCGCACATCAGCCCGGGTACCGCATCGCCACGCTGCGCCCACGGATCGGTTGGCGGGTCCCTCTCTTCGAACAGGCCGAACGGTGCGATCAACGCAAGGCGCTCAACGGAGGCCGGCCACAGCGCGGCCATCTCCAGCGCGAGCGACGCACCGACCGAACTGCCGGCCAGGTCGGTGCCACTGAGCTCGGCCTTGTCGAGCAGATCCCGCACCGCCAGCAGCCAGTCGAGGTGCGTGTCCAGCACCGTGTGCCCGCGATCGCCGCCGGGAAAGCCAGGCAGCGACGGCACAATCACGGTGCAGCTCTTCGCCAACTCGTCGAGGAACGGCACCCAGCGCGGCAATCCGCCGAAGCCGGCAAGGAAACCGATCTTCGGGCCGTTGCCCTTGCGCCAGATGCGGGTAGGAAAGCCGTTGACGTCAACGGTCAACGTCTCGGGATCGCTCACGGCAAACTCCGTTTATTCGGCTGCGAGTTTCGGCAGGAAGGCAGGCACGTCGGCGCGCTGGGCCGCCGCCATCGGCCGTGGCCACCAGCGGTCGTCCCACTCGGAGAACAAGCCCTTCAGCTTCGGCATTACGTCGCGCGCGAAACTCTGTGTGTTGTAGCGGCACAACTCCTTGCTCATGTTGCCGAACTGCAAAAGCAGCATCAGGTGGCCGACGTTCAGGTTGACCGCAACTTCCCGCAATTGCTCGGCGACGTCGTTGGCCGAGCCGATGATGACGTAGCCTTTTTCGACGATCGCATCCATCTCGCGCGCCACCGAAGCGAAGCGCTCGCCTGTGGATTTACCGCGCACGTTCGCATCCGCCGCCTGCTTGATCTGAGATTCGATGCCGGCACGCTGACTACCTTCACTGGTGTAGCCGGGCGGCGTGGCCCAGCGCGCATCCACGTGCAGGCAGCGGCCATAGAAGTACTCGGCGGCCTCGCCGTAAAGGTCGAAGGCGTGCTGACGGGATTCGCCGACACCAACGAACTGCAGAAAGCCAGCGTGGTAGGGGTTGGGCTCCTTGCCCAGCCGCTTCATCTCGGTCCAGAACCCATCCATCGTGGCACAACCGGCCTTGTAGCCGTAATACGACAGGTAGCAGTAGACGTAGTCCATTTCGGCGCACCACTGCCACGTTTCGACGGACCCGCCACCCGGAATCCAGATCGGCGGATGCGGACGCTGCACCGGCCGCGGCCAGATGTTCACATAGCGCTGCTGATTGAAGCGGCCGTTGAAGGCGAACGTGTCCTGCTCGGTCCACGCGCGCAGCACCAGGTCGTGCGCCTCATGATAGCGCTGTCGGAGTTGGCTGGGATTTGTGCCGTAGGCGTAGCAGGTGTCCATCGGCGTGCCGACCGGAAAGCCGGCGATCAGCCGTCCGCCGGAAATGCAGTCGATCATTGCGAATTCTTCGGCGACGCGCGTCGGCGGGTTGTACAACGCCAGCGAATTGCCCATCACGCAGATCGCCGTGTTTGTGGTGCGGCGTGCCAGCGACGACGCAATCAAATTCGGCGACGGCATCAGCCCATAGCCGTTGGAGTGATGTTCGTTCACGCACACCGCATCGAAGCCGCACTGCGCGGCGTATTCGAGCTCATCCATGAAGTCGTTGTACATAAGGTGGGCGCGCTTCGGATCGAACAGGGAGGAATGGATGTCCACCCATACCGATGGGTTGGCTTCGCGGAAATTGTCCGGAAGCTCGGTATACGGCATCAAGTGGAACCACATCAGCTTCATTGCCATCCTCCACAGTGGTGCGGCGATCGGCGCGAGACGATATCGCACCAAGCGACGGTCTAGCACCATCTACTCATTAGTATGGCAACCGTCTCTCCAGTATGTCAACCGAGCCCCGTAGGGTTACGCGATCCGTGCGTAGGACCTCAAGGTCAGCCCAAGGCGGCAATGAACTCGTTGATCGTTCTGCCCCCCAGCGGCGTGTTGCCGTACAACTACCTGCACGCCGCTATATCGCGCGGGTTATCCGATATCTGCCCCGCAACGTGCAGATCGCGCGCCCGCGACATCGCGAACACCCTAAGCGCTGCCGCGATGGCAGGGCAAAGCACAGACTGCACACCTTCAGTACCAGCGTTCCGCCGCCGTTGCGTTCGCCAGTCCACTGCAAGCGACTTATTATGGACTTGAACCGTACCCGCGAGATCCACATCGGTTGCCGGACCACAGCCAATCGACACCGAGCGGGGCGTGCGGATCATGAGATACCTGCCGCGTGGTAACCATGCGCCGCAATGTCCGTCGGGGGCCTGCGAACAAGAACGTCGACCTGGCCTTCGGCACGGGTCTGCGCCGACCGTGTGGACCGATTGGTCCGGCCAATATGTTGGCTACGACGAGGTCCTGAGCCGGGACGTCGAGCGTGGTAAACGTCGGATCCGTACGGCTGCGGGCAAGAACGGCGCAAACGCTCATGCCGCCAGCGCCGACAGCGCGATCACGAGCGTGAATCGAGGACCCGGGAACATCGGGTCGCAGCGATGGCAGCTCAGACGATCATCCGTCCCGATCAGGCATATCCGCAGAAGCGCCCGTCAGCGGCACGAATGCGACCGGCAGGACCGCACGTGAAGTCACTCGCGCATCCGGGCCCTTACATAGCAGCCGCAGCTCCTGGTCTCCGGAGGGCGCGCCGACAGGAATGACCATCCGCCCGCCAGGCCGCAATTGCTCCACCAGCGCCGGCGGCACCTCCCGCGCGGCAGCCGTCACGATGATTGCGTCGAATGGCGCCTGTTCTGGCCAGCCATGCCCGCCATCACCGGCGCGCAGTGCGACGTTCCTATACCCTTCCCTCACCAGCGCGCGTTTCGCGATGTCCGCCAGTTCGGGAATGACCTCGATCGAGAACACCCTGCCCGCAAGCTCGGCCAGCACCGCAGCCTGGTAACCGGAGCCGGTGCCGACTTCCAACACGCGATCCTCGGGCCGCAAATCCAGCAGATCGGTCATCAGGGCCACAATGAACGGCTGCGAGATGGTCTGGCCGCAGCCGATCGGCAGCGGGGCGTTGACGTAAGCGTGCACCGCGGCACGATCCGGCACGAAACGTTCGCGCGGCACCTTGCGCAGCGCCTCGATCACGCGCGGCGCAAATCGGCTGCGCCCGGTCCAGGCCGCAGTCTCCCGCGCCTCAGCTTCGATCTCTCCGATCAGCGCGTCGTGCTCTGCCATCATGGCCCTCACTCCGCAGCGGTTTCCCGTGTGACCCCAACCGTGTAGTAACCTCCGCTACCGACGGAGATAAGAGAGGGGAACACTCGATGGACGACCAGCCGGCCGGGCGAGGCGGAGCCGCCACCGACCATATCGCGCGCGCCAAGAGCCTGATCCCTCTGCTGCAAACAGCGGCGAAGCGGATAGACGCCGCGCGCGAACTTCCGCCTGACGTACTGGACGGCATGCATGCTGCCAAGATGTTCCGTCTGCTGGTGCCGCGTTCGTGTAACGGCCTGGAGATCGACCCCGCCACCTACATCCAGTGCGTCGAGGCCATCGCCATGGGCGATGCCAGCGCCGCCTGGTGCATGAATCAGGGCTCCGTCAGCCTGATGGCCTCGGCCTACATGAAGCTGCCGCAGGCGCTGGAGGCATTCGGCGGCGATCGCGACGTGCTTGCCTGGGGTTATGGCCCGAACGGCCGGGCCATTCGTGTCGATGGCGGATGGCAAGTCACCGGCAAATGGTCCTTCGCGAGCGGGAGCCGACACGCGACGTGGCTGGGCGCACATTGCCAGTGCATCAATCCGGACGGTTCGCCGCTACCCGGCCCAAACGGCACACCATGGGAACGCACTGCTCTGTTCCCGCGCGGGCGGGCGACCATCGTCGACGACTGGTTCGTGCTCGGCCTGCGCGGCACCGGCAGCGACACTTACACGGTGCAGGATTTGTTCGTTGACGATGGGTTCGTAATCACGCGCGATTCGCCGGCGGAGCGGCGCGAACGGGGGCCGCTCTACAAGTTCGCACAGATGCAGCTCTACGCAGCGGGTTTCGCCTGCGTCGGGTTGGGCATTGCACGGCAAATGCTAAACGATTTCATGAAGACGGCCCATGCTAAGACGCCGGCGGCATCGGCGGGGTT
>JASHVB010000787.1 GCA_030039695.1 Acetobacteraceae bacterium | reverse complement strand
GGCGAAACCCGCGACGCCGCCTTGGCCCTCCCCGGAGATGGTGTAGCCGTTCGGCGGATCGATATCGGCCAGCGTGACCGTGCCGTTGAAGCGGGCCGAAATCGGACCAATCTTCACCGCCACGGTGGATTTCATTGCTGTGTCCGACAGTTTTTCGAGATTCTCGCAGCCCGGGATGCTGGCCCTGAGCACCGCCGGATCGTTCAGCGCGTCCCACACGGTCTGACGCGGGGCAGGGATGCGTCGCTCGCCTGTCATATCCATCGGCGTCATGACCTTCGTTTCTTGCCGGGCGGACGTTACTTCCGCGGGTCTGGGCGCGCAACCGATGGTCTTGCGGGGTCTGCTGGCCCCGGATCTTGTGTCCTGGCATAGTGTACACCGCAGCGTGAGGATGCGCGGACCGTGAAGCAACGCACGCGGCGCGCTGGCCTGAGTGGCCGGCTTCCGGAAACCACGATCATCCACATCACCGGCACCGATCGGGATGGCGATGCGTTCGGCCGCCCGGCGTCCTGGGACGCGGCGGACGGCTCGCCGCCCGTGGTGTTCATGCGCTCGGAGCGCCCCGGCCGGCCGGCGTTGGCACCAGGAGAACGGGTACTGGCCCGTCTGAAGCCGCTTGGTGGCGGTCGCTACGAAGGCCGCACCATACATCGGCTCGCGGCAGGGCCGAGCCGCGTCCTCGGCGTGTTCCGCCCCGGCACGCGCGAGAATCGGCTGGTGCCGACCGACCGCCGCGCCAAAGCGGACTGGATCGTGCCACCGGGCGAGGACGCTGGCGCCGGGGCCGGCGAGATCGTGCTGGCCGAACCCCTGCCGCACCACCATCGCCTGGGCCTGAAGCCGGCGCGGGTGCTCGAACGGTTGGGCAGCATGGGTGACGCCCGCTCGGTCAGCCTCATCGCCATTCACACGCACGACATCCCCGTGGAGTTCCCGCAGACCGCGCTTGCGGAAGCCGCCCGTGCACGCGCGCCGGCACTCGGCCGCCGCAGCGACCTGCGCGGTGTTCCGCTGGTCACCATCGACGGCAGCGACGCGCGTGATTTTGACGATGCGGTGTTTGCCGAGCCGGACGACAGCGGCGGCTTCCGCCTGATCGTCGCAATAGCAGACGTAGCACACTACGTGCGGCCCGGCTCGGCGTTGGATCACGCGGCGCGCACGCGCGGCAACAGCGTCTATTTCCCCGACCGCGCCGTGCCAATGCTGCCCGAGGCCTTATCGAATGGCTGGTGCAGCCTGCGTCCAGGTGAGGAGCGCGGGTGTCTTTTTGTCGAGCTTCGCATCGATGCCAACGGCCGCAAGCGATCACACCGGTTCGGCCGCGGCTTAATGCGCAGCGCCGCTCGGCTCACGTACGAACAACTGCAGGCGTTGTTCGAAGGCGGCAGTGCGGCGCTGGCCCCCGCTTTCTTTCGGAGGCAGGGCAGTGGCGCGGGATCCGCACCGGATGATCGCGCACGGCATCGTTCCCACGCGCTAACCTTCCCCCCGGAAGGCGGAGGGGAGGCCGGCACGACGCGGCTCGCCGCCCTCATCCCCGATCTATTCGCCGCCTTTCGCGCCCTCCTCGAAGCGCGCACGGCACGCGGGACGCTCGATCTTGACCTCCCCGAACGAACCGTCGTGCTGGACCATCACGGCAAGGTGACCAGTGTCGCACCGCGCCCGCGGCTCGACAGCCACCGACTGATCGAGGAATTCATGATCCTCGCCAACGTTGCCGCGGCTGAGGAGTTGGAGCGCTGCCACCAACCGGTGATGTACCGGGTGCATGCGCCGCCATCGGAAGAGAAGCTGCAGGCATTACGCAGCGTCCTGCACACGCTCGACATCACCCTGCCGGCCGGTGCGGGACTTCACCCGCGCGACCTTGACCGCGTGCTGCATCGTGTCGCCGGCACGCCGGAGGCCCCGCTGGTCAACGAGGTGATTCTGCGCAGCCAATCGCAAGCGGCGTACAGTCCTGACAACATCGGTCATTTCGGCCTTGCTTTGCCGCGCTACGTGCATTTCACCAGCCCGATTCGCCGCTACGCTGATCTGCTGGTGCACCGCGCGCTGATCCGCGGCCGGCGACTCGGTGCCGACGGGCTGGGCGACGACGAGGCGTCTGGCTTTGAAGCCACCGCCGAGCACATTACGGCCACCGAACGCCGCGCCCAGTTGGCCGAGCGCGATGCGATAGACCGTTACTTTGCTGCATACATGGCCGACAAAACGGGCGCGCGTTTCGCTGCACGAATTTCCGGCGTGACGCGTTTCGCGCTCTTCGTCACAGTTGCCGAAAGTGGCGCGAGCGGAATCGTGCCTGTGTCCACACTGCCGGACGACCAGTGGCGGTACGATGAAAGGGCGCAGATGTTGACAGGCCAACATACCCGACTGGTGTTTCGACTGGCACAGGAAGTCGAGGTTCGGCTGGCTGAGGCCAGTCCGGTCACGGGTGGGCTGGTCTTTCACGTGCTGCAAGGCATGCCGCGACCAGGGAAACGGTTTCGTCGAAGGTGACAAGACGCTGCATCCTGCTGCTGTTGGTATGCTTGGTGCGGGCCCATGCGCAGGCGGTCGCAGGCGGCTTCAACCCCGGTCTCATCACCAGTGATTATACGACCGCGCTTGCGTTCATGGCGCCGCGCACACTGGATCCGACGCCAGTGGGGACGCTGACGGTATGGGGGCTGCGCGGGCTGACGGCACTCGATCCGTCGCTGACGGCGGAACTGCACGAGGGGAGGCTTGTGTTGACAGCCGGAGACCGGGTGGTGCTGACCGAGGCGGTGCCGCCGGGACAGCAGCCGGTCGCGTGGACCGCCTCAGTTGTACGGCTGTATGCCACAGCGGTTGCCGTGTCGCCCGCCGTCCGTCGTGCCGGCACACAGGGGATCATCCAGAGTTTCTTCGACGAGATGTTCAATCATCTCGATCCCTATTCGCGCTATGTCGCGCCCCTCGAAGCGGCTGAGGACCGCGCACGCCGCAACGGACGCGCCGGCCTCGGCATCACGTTGACACAACGCGACAGATCGATCGTGGTGCAGCAGGCGGTGAGCGATGGGCCAGCAGTCATGGCTGGCCTCAATCCCGGCGACACCATCGTGGCGGTGGACGGCGAAGCGGTGCGGCAGCTCGGCATCGGCGATGTCGAGCGGATGATAGCGGGGCCGCTCGGAACCGCGGTGCGGGTAAGCTGGCGGCATAATGGCGCAGCGCCACGCTCTGCTGATCTCGTCCGTACGTTGGTGCCACCGGAGACAGTATTTCCTGCGCTCGCGGGTGACATGCTGGTGCTGCGGATCAGCAGCTTTAGCAATAGCACCGCGTCTCACCTGGAGCATGATCTGAAGGAGGGATTGGCCGATCCACGCCGGCCGGCGGGCATCGTGCTGGATTTGCGCGGCAACCGCGGTGGTCTGCTGCGTCAGGCGGTGGACGCGGCGGACCTGCTGCTGCCAGGCGGCATCGTGGCGACAACCCAGGGCCGCGATCCGGACGCCGACCATGTGTTTCGCTCCGGTCGGGACGAACTGGGTCACGACGTGCCGGTCGTGGTTCTGGTGGATGGCCGCACAGCGAGTGCTGCCGAAATCCTGGCCGCGGCGTTGGCCGATCGTGGCCGCGCGGTGGTGGTTGGCAGCAGCACGCTCGGCAAGGGATTGGTTCAGACAATTGCACCGTTGCCGGACGGTGGGGAGTTGTTCGTGACCTGGAGCCGTGTGCTGGCACCGCGCGGCTGGCCGCTCCAATCGCTGGGCGTGCTGCCGCAGGTCTGTACCAGCCTCGGCGAGGCGAGACTGCGCCAGCAGCTGACCGCGCTGGCTGAAGGCACGCAGCCAATGGCGCAGGACATTGCCCTGGATCGCGCTACACGTGCGCCGTTGCCGCCGGCGGAAGTGGTGGCGATCCGAAACACGTGTCCGTCCGGTGAGGGAAGCGATCTCGATTTCGAGGCAGCCCAGGTGCTGATCGACAATCCAGCAGCCTATGCCGCGGCGCTGCTGCCGGTAATGCATTGAGTCCAAACACCGCGCCCGCTTCGCTGTCGAGATAGACAGCGCCGGGAGTGAGGAACGAAACGCACGGCGCCTTTGCGGAATCCGTCGCCCCGGTGCTGCGCGCGGAGAGGTATTCACGCGGCGCCGTAGGCTCCTCCGCCCGGCGTTTCGATCACGAACACATCACCCGCCTGCAGTTCAGCGCTGTCGGTACCAGTCAGGATCTCCTGCCTGCCGTCCGCGCGTTTCACCCACTGCCGCCCGACTGCGCCGTCCTCGCCGCCGAGCAGTCCGAATGGCGCGACCTCGCGCCGGGATGCGACGATCACTGCGGTCATCGCTTCAAGAAAGCGGATGTGGCGGATCGCACCATCGCCGCCACGCCATTTGCCATCGCCTCCGGAGCCGCGGCGGATTTCGAAACGCTCCAGCCGCACGGGGTAGCGTAGCTCCAATACCTCGGGATCGGTCAT
>JASHVB010000786.1 GCA_030039695.1 Acetobacteraceae bacterium | reverse complement strand
ATCACCGCAAACAAGGCACAAGTCCCGGTGATGCTTTCCAACGGCAATCCGGGCGCGGTGACCGACCTCGGCGATGGCCGTCACCGCGTCGTTTGGACCGATCCCCACCCGAAACCCTGTTACCTGTTCGCGCTGGTCGCCGGCGAGCTGGTGTGCGTAAAGGACAGCTTTACCACCCGATCGGGCCGCGAGGTCGCACTCGGAATCTGGGTGCGCAGCGGCGACGAGGATCGCTGCGAGCACGCCATGCGTTCGCTCAAAACGGCGATGACATGGGACGAGGAGATGTTCGGCCTCGAGTACGACCTCGACGTGTTCAACATTGCCGCGGTGTCCGACTTCAATATGGGCGCGATGGAGAACAAGGGCCTGAATGTCTTCAACACGAAATACGTGTTGGCGCGCCCCGGCACGGCGACTGACGGCGATTTCCAGAGCATCGAATCAGTCATCGCACACGAGTACTTTCATAATTGGACTGGGAACCGCGTCACCTGCCGCGATTGGTTCCAGCTCTCGCTCAAGGAGGGGTTGACGGTCTATCGCGACCAGGAATTTTCCGCCGACCAGGGTAGCCGCGCGGTCAAGCGCCTTGGCGACGTGCGCGCGCTGCGAGCGGGCCAGTTCCGGGAGGACGCCGGTCCGTTGGCACACCCGGTGCAGCCGGAAAGCTACATCGCCATTGATAATTTCTACACCGCGACGGTGTACCAAAAGGGTGCAGAAGTGATCCGCATGATGGCGACCATCATCGGCAAACCGGCGTTCCGCCGCGGCATGGATCTGTATTTCCAGCGGCACGACAACCATGCGGTGACAATCGATGATTTCGTCGCAGCCATGCAGGACGCATCCGGCGTGGACCTCACCGCCTTCAAGTTGTGGTACCATCAGTCCGGCACGCCCGAAGTCTCGATCGAGGACGGATACGATGTGGCGTCTCGCCGCTACACGCTGACCGTCCGCCAGCGCACACCGCCGACCCCGGGGCAGTCCGATAAGCAGCCGCTCGTCATTCCGCTGGCGATGGGATTAATCGCAGACGATGGCACTGAACTGCCGACGCGCCTCGCTGGCGAACCGGCGGCGCAACGCGGCACGCGCCTCCTGCTGCTGGCCGGCACCGAACACCAGTTTAGCTTCGAGGATGTTCCGGCGATGCCGACCCCGTCGCTGCTGCGGGGTTTCTCGGCGCCCGTGAAGCTATCGGGCGTTTCGCGCGAGCGGCTGCGGTTTCTCGCCGCCAGCGACACCGATCCGTTCGTGCGCTGGGAATCTGGACAGCAATATGCGACCGAGCTGCTGTTGGAGCATGTCGGCGTGTTCCAGCGAAACGAGAAACTGCCCTCGCCCGATGGGTTGGTGGCGGCCGCCAGATCGGTGCTGGCGGACGCCGGCCGCGATCCCGCGTTCGCGGCTGAGTCACTTACGCTGCCGAGCGAGGCGTTCCTCGCTGACCAGATGCGGATCGCCGATCCCGACGCGATCCATGCGGCGCGCAAGAATGCCCGCACCGTCATCGGCAGGGAGCTCGCGCCGATCCTGCGCACCACTTACACGCAAATGGCCGACCCTGGCCCGTACCAGATCGACGGCGCCTCCATCGGCCGGCGTGGGTTGCGCAACGCCTGCCTGGCCTATATCGCGGTTGGCAATGAAAATCTGGGCATCACGCTGGCGAAGGCACAGTTCGACACCCGGCAGAACATGACCGATGTGCTGGCTGCGCTATCGGTCCTTGCCGCGATCGACTGCGGCGAGCGCATCACCGCGCTACAGTCGTTCTACGACGCCTGGCACGAAGACGATCTCGTGCTGGACAAGTGGTTTGCGATACAGGCGATGTCACCGCTCTGCACGCCGGACGAAGTACAGAAGCTGGCGCAGCACCGGGCCTTCGATCTGCGCAATCCAAACCGGATTCGCGCCGTGGTCAGCAGCTTTTCATCAGGCAATCCATATCGCTTCCACCATCTGTCGGGCGGCGGATATCGATTCCTGGCCGAGATGATCATCGCACTCGACCCCAGCAACGGCCAAGTGGCCGCCCGCCTGGTCTCGCCGCTCGGGCAGTGGCGGCGGGTCGATGCAGCGCGCCAGGAACTGATGAAAGCTGCGCTGCAGCGCATCCTCGATACGCCGAAGCTGACCCGCAATACCTTCGAGATGGCATCGCGCAGTCTGAAGTAGCACCCCGACCCATTCCTGACCGCACGACACGGCCACGGCACGGCGTCGAGATCGTCAGCTGCGGTGCGGCCCGGAGGGCAACCTGCCCGTCCTGCTGGGGGCTGATCTCGCCACCGAGGCCAGCAAAATCGCGATGCCGGGACTGGGCTGCACCCGCGCGCGGACCAGCGGTGTTGCGTCACCGCCCAGCATTGATTTCGGCAGGAACAACCGTGGCATCGACAGCGTCACGGGCAATCCAAAGACCGCTGCAAGCCGTGGAATGCTCTATGGTCTTGCCGCGCATGCGACATGTCTGGCAAGAACTCCCGCCCACGCGCAGCGCGCAGCGAGCGCAGGATCTCAGGGGTGGTCATTCCCGGATTTCGTGACAAACCGGGGGCCTGACCGTTGCACCACCCACCCTCAGTACTGCGACATCCCTACATTCGGGTTCCGTTCGACCTGCGGTGGTCCTACTCGTGCATCAGTGATCGTCAAGCATCGCGATATTGGGCTCTCTCCCGACCGCGCACTTTGCTATTCCACAGTACAGCTTTCAAAGCCACGCCGAAGCTGCGGACGGTTCAGATTGCGCCCAATGAACACCAGCCGACTCAAGCGCTTCTCGCCTTCCTTCCAGGGGCCGATGAAATCACCGTCCGCGATCATGTGTACTGCCTGGAAGGCGAAGCGGCGGTTCTCGTTTGCGTAGTTCAGGATGCCCTTGGTGCGCAGCAGGTCTGGTCCTTTGTCCTGCAGCAGTAGGCCGATCCAGGCGTTGAACTTCTCCGGATCGATCGGCTTGTCTACTTCGAAGCTCACCGATGCTACGTCTTCGTTATGCTCGTGCTCGTCCGCGCCATCGAGGAAGTCTGGCGCAATCTCAAGAATCCGCCGCAGATCGAATGCCTGCCGCGCAAGCACTCGTTCGATCGGCAGCGCCGCGCGTTCTGTCCGATGGATCACCGCGAAGCGGTTAATGGAGCGTATCGTATTCTCCACATCCTCTAGCTCTTTTGGCGTCACGAGATCAGTCTTGTTCAGCACGATCACGTCGGCGAACGCGATTTGGTCCGCCGCTTCGTGGCTGTCCTCCAGCCGCGCCGGCAGATGCTTCGCGTCCACCACGGTGATGATCGCGTCGAGGCGTGCCTTCGCGCGTACCCCTTCATCGATGAAGAACGTCTGCGCCACGGGTGCGGGATTCGCCAGACCCGTGGTCTCGATGATGATGCCGTCGAACTTGTCGCGCCGCTTCATCAGGCCGCCGACAATGCGGATCAGGTCGCCGCGCACGGTGCAGCAGATGCACCCGTTGTTCATCTCGAACACTTCCTCGTCACTATCCACGACGAGGTCGTTGTCCACGCCGAGTTCGCCGAACTCATTGATCACCACCGCGTATTTGCGGCCGTGTTGTTCCGTCAGGATGCGGTTGAGCAGCGTTGTCTTGCCGGCGCCGAGATAGCCGGTGAGCACCGTCACCGGCACCAGGCCATCGGTGTCTACGTTCGTGTCAGGCATTCTGCCCTCGCTCCAGGTTCTTCTGCGTTGCGACGCAATATAGGTGGGCACGCCGCGATCAACCACCGGCGCTGGCCAGGACCTCGCGCCGCAGCTCGGCCAGCCGGCCGGCAATGACGGGGACGTCGAACGCCTGCGCCCGCGCACGGCCGACTTCCGCCATCGAGGCGCGGCGAACCGGATCGGCGGCCAGCGCGCGTATCGCCGACGCGACGGCCAGGGGGTCGTCCGGATCGGCATACACGGCCGCGTCGCCGGCCACTTCGCGCAATCCCCCGCGGGGTGAGCATACCAGTGCCGCACCGCTCGCGATTGCCTCCAGCGCGACGAGGCCGAACGGCTCCTGCCAGCGGCTCGGCACGACCACGATGGCCGCGCGCGCCATCGCATCGAGCACGAAGGCGTGGTCGCGATAGCCGATGGCGCGCACGCCAGCCCGCTCGGCGTCGGCGCGGACGCTATTGGTGAATGCGGTGTCGGGGCTATCGACCCGGAAGCGGTCGGCGCCGATCAACTCGGCACGCCAGCCGGGTAGCTGCGGCAGCGCGGCGATACAGGCGGCGACGAAGACGTCCGGCCCTTTCTCCGCCACGACGCGGCCGGCAAACAGGATCAGCCTCTCGCGTGGGCGGGGCGGCGGCAGTACGCTCAGGTCGATTGCGTTCGGCAGCACCGCCGGGGCTCGGGCGGGCGGCGGTACACCGTCGAGCAGGCGCCGGCGCAGGTAATCAGAGACGACAACCACACGTGCCAGCCGGCGCAGCAGCCTCGAGCGCTCGGCCGGCGTGGCAGCCCGGCGCATGTCCTGCGGGTCGTTGTGCAGGCACAACAGAACCGGCGTGCGTGGCAAGCGCCGGGCCAGCCAGAGCGCGAGTTCGGGCCTGTTGTGTACCTCGATCAGGGCTGGCTTGGCGCGCCACAGCGTTCCGATCAGGGCGACGCCGTAGCGGATATTCACGTTGCCGGGCCACCACCGTGCCGCACGCACGGCATGAAATGCGATGCCGGAGAACGTCGCGCCGCCCTGCGGCCCGCCGATCACCAGCGGGCGGAAGCCGGGGGCGCGGCTCAGCAGACGGACTATGGTGCCGACCGCGCCGGCATGCCCGGGACCAAACCCCTCGTACGGCGGTAGGATCGTCGCGACGAGCGGCGCAGAGGGCGACATGGGCGCGTATCGACCGGTACCCGCGGTGCTGGTCAAGATGGCGCGGCGATGTCAGCCAGCGGCGGGCAGGCCCGGGATGGCGATGCCGAGGGTCTGCGCCACCAGCACGACGTTCAGCGCCAGCACGATGACGGTCCCGGCGATCGCAGCCACGTCGGTCAACCGGCTGTTGGCGTAGTGGCCCATGATGTCGCGCCGGCGGGTGAAGATGACGAGCGCGATCATCGGCACCGGCAACACCAGGCTCAGCACGACCTGACTGATGATCAGCGCCATCGTCGCATTCGCCCCGGCTCCGACGACGATGAATGCGGGCACCATGGTGAGCAGCCGCCGCAGCCAGATCGGGATGCGGAAGCCAACGAAGCCCTGCATAATCATCTGCCCGGCCATGGTTCCGACGACCGAACTGGAGACGCCGGACGCGATCAGCGATACCAAGAAGACCGCGGCCGCACCAACGCCCAGCAGCGGGGTCAGACTGTGATAGGCGGTCTCGATCTCGGCCACCTCGGGGTGACCGGCGTGGAAGGCGGCCGATGCCATGATCACCATGGCCATGTTGACCAGGCCGGCAATCGTCAGCGCGACGACGACCTCTCTGTTGGAGAAGCCGAGCAGCTTACGGCGCTCGGTGTCATTGCGCGGCGGGACGCGGTTCTGGGTGAGGCCGGAGTGCAGGTAGACGGCGTGCGGCATGACCGTGGCGCCGATGATGCCGACTGCGATGGTCAACGCGGCGGCATTGGGCAGTTCCGGCAACACGGTGTGCAGCGCGACCGAGCCCCAGTTGACCGGGGCGACGAACATCTCGATCAGGTAGCAAATGCCGATGGTGCCAACCAGTGCGCCGATGATGATCTCCATCGGGCGGAAGCCACGGCGCTCCACGCTCAGCAGCGCGTAGGTCACGACGGCGGTGACGCCCATACCCGCGAGCAGCGGCATGTGCAGCAGCAAAGCCAGGCCGATCGCGCCGCCCAGGAACTCGGCAAGGTCGGTGGCCATGGCAGCCACTTCGCTCGCAGCCCACATCGCCAGCACCATCGGTCGGGGGAACTGCTCGCGGCACATCTCGGCGAGATTGCAGCCGGTGACGATGCCGAGCTTGGCAGACAGCGCCTGGAACAGCATCGCGATCAGGTTCGCCACCAGCACGACCCAGAGGAGCAGATAGCCAAAGCCGGCACCGGCCTGGATGTTGGTGGCGAAATTACCCGGGTCCATGTAGGCGATCGAGGCGATGACCGCCGGGCCGGCGAACAACAGCGAGGCGCGCAACCCCACGCGCGGGCGGCCCAACGCCTCACGGATCGCAAGCGCCGCGCGATCAGTCATCGCATGTCCACTCAGAACCTCGCTCACGCCGCCCGATCTCCGTATTCAATGCTGCGTTATGTAGCATCGGCTACATTCCGGTCAAGTGGCTTCCTTGTTCGGCCAGGGATACGGGATGCCAGCGGTCACGCACCGCGACAAAAGTTAGCCATGGCTACATTCTGTAAGGCAGTTGCTTTTCCCTCGTTGTGGGTGAATCGTTCGGCCATGCTTCGAGCCCGTCCGGCGGCCGAGTCGATCGACACGATGCCCACCGAGGGCAGCCATGCGGCGCGCTTCCGCAAGACGCGCGTCGCGCATTCCACCGCGCTGTACGAAGACTACGTCGAACTGATCGCCGACCTGCTGCAGAGCGCGGGCGAGGCGCGGGTGACGGACATCGCCCGGCGGCTCGGCGTGTCGCATGCGACGGTGAACAAGAGCGTGAACCGCATGAAGCGGGAGGGCCTGGCGACGGCACGCCCTTACCGCGGCGTGTTCCTCACCGAGGCCGGAACGGCTCTGGCGGCGCGGGTGCGCGCGCGGCATCGCCTGGTGGTCGACCTGCTGCTGGCCATCGGCGTGCCGCGCGAGGATGCGGAGCAAGACGCCGAGGGGATCGAACATTACGTGTCCGAGGCGGCGCTCCGCGCGTTCGAGCGGTTTCTCGGACGGCGACGTGACGGGACGCACAAGCAGCGTGACTGAGCCAGATGCCTGGCCCGGCGGGCTTCGCGCCGCAGATGCGCGTCTGTCGATGGGGCCGGACGGGGTGATGACGAGGCGCGCAATGCCGGCCGCCGCAGGCGATTACAGGCTCGCCAGCAGCGTCCGCGCCCGGGCTGTCACCGTCGCCGCGCTGTCTCCTGGCCGATAAATCGCCGAGCCGATCCCGAAACCCGCCGCACCGGCGGCGCGCCAGCCGGCCATGCCGGCGGCGTCGATGCCGCCGACAGGTAGAACCATCGTCCCAGCCGGAAATACCGCGCGCAGCGCCCGTAGCATGGCCGGGCTGGCCGCCTCGGCGGGGAACAACTTCAGCGCGTCGGCGCCGGCCGCGAGCATCGCGAATGCTTCGGCCGGCGTGAAGAACCCGGGTACCGCCAGCTGTCCGTGCTGTTTCGCGGCGCGCGTAACGGCGGCATCGGCGTGCGGCGTCACGATCAGCCTGGCGCCCGCCGCCGCGGTCTCTGCCACCTGCGTCGGTGTCATCACGGTGCCCGCGCCGATCAGCAGTCTGTCGCCGAAGGTGTGCGCAAGCCGTGCGATGCTATCGAGCGGCCGCGGCGAATTCAGCGGCACCTCCACAATCGGAATGCCGGCTGCCTCCAGACCTGCGGCAATCGCTTCCACCTCGTCCGGCTTCACCCCACGAAGGATTGGGATCAACGGACAGCGCGCCAGCCAGCCGGTCAGTCCCACAACGCATGCTCGGCGATGAGCGCCAGACCACGCGCAGCGGCTTCGCCGTCGTGCCGCTCTGCGTAGCCCCCGCAGGCCGAGATGGCGCGGGCGTAAAGCGCCGTCAGGTCCGGCGCACCGATCACGTGCACCACGGCACCGGACGCGCCGTTCAACGCCGCGCGCACCTCATGGCCGATCAGGATGCCGGAGAGATAGGCGCCGGTATCGGTCTCCGGGAGCCGGCCCGCCAGTGCCAGCGCACGTACGCCGAAGACGTGGTGCAACAGCCCGCCTGGTTCGCCGGAGCGCTTCACCCCGGCATCGAACGGTGCACCGTCCGCCGGGCCATCGCGCATCATCCTGGCCAGGATCGTGTGGCCGCGCAGGGCTGCGTAAGCTTCACCGGTCAGGTGAGTGGTGAAACGGGTGATGCGGTTGTCATCGGCCTGCACCCATTTGGAGTGGGTCCCTGGCAGGCAGGCCAACCCGCTTCCGCCCAACGCCGCGAGCACGCCTAGAACTTGCGTCTCTTCACCGCGCATCACCTCGGCGACGTCCGATTCGTCGGTTCCGGCGATCCCCGGCACCAGTTTCACCCTCGCCCAATCGAATTGCACATCCACCAGCGCCATCGCGAGGTTCGACGCACCGGCGGGCGCCGACACGTATGGCGCTTCCTTCCAACCCTGGCGGCTGCCGATCATGCCACACAGCAACACGCGGTCCTCGCCGGCGGCGAGCCAGGGACCAATCTCCTCACGCAGCGTGTCGGCGAAGTGGCCGTCTTGCACATTCATGATGCCGCGCGGTCCGGCGCGGCGATCACGTATCGTGCCATCGCGGGCGATGCGGAATGCGCGGAAGCTGGTGGTTCCCCAATCGACACCGATCATCTGGGAAGTCTCCGATGGGAGCGGCACACAGCGACTTCTGTGCGCCGGCTGACCAGCGCTGACAATAGCTGGGCAAATGGTGCGCCGCGCGCAACCGGCGTCGCGCAGCGCGGACCCCGATGCGTCGAGCCGCGCAAAGACGTGCAGAACCGCGGTCAGCCAGACCGGCGCACCACCGCGCATTGCCAGCGTCGTGGATGCAATTTTGCGGCTCCGCGCCGAGGTGCCTGCGGCGTTGGGATGGCGCACCGAGCCGATGGCAAGCGGCAGGACAGCCGCCGAATACGTGCCGACTGAGCATAAACGCCCAGGCCGAGCCACGCACCGCCAATGAATCGCCGCGCAGGCTTGACCCGCGCGGCCAATTGCCGCACGCGATATGGCCGCACTGACCGAGAGGCGGACCATGTTGGACCGGTACTGCGCCGCATGACCCTCTCGCCGGTCACGCGGCGGCGGCTGGCAGTGTTTCGCCAGAACCGACGCGGTTACGCTTCTTTTCGGATTTTCCTGGTACTTTTTGTCCTCAGCCTGTTTGCCGAGTTCATTGCCAATGATCGACCGCTGGTCATCCGCTTCGACGGGCATTGGCTGTTCCCCGTACTGCAGGACTATAGCGAGGACAGATTCGGCTCCGACTTCCTGCCGACGGAAGCCGACTACACCGACCCCGAAGTGCAGGCGGCGATCCGCAAGCACGGCTGGATGATCTGGCCGGCCGTTCCGTACAGCTACGACACGATCGTAAAGAACCTCCCCTCGCCCGCGCCGTCGCCGCCAACCTGGCAGAACTTACTGGGCACCGACGACCAGGCGCGCGATGTGCTCGCACGCGTGATCTATGGCTTCCGCCTGTCCGTGCTGTTCGGCTTCGTGCTGACCGCCGTATCGTCAGCCGTGGGCGTCGCCGCTGGCGCGGTGCAAGGCTATTATGGCGGCCTCACCGATCTGTTGTTCCAGCGTTTCATCGAGATATGGAACGGCATGCCCCAGCTCTATCTGCTGATCATTCTCGGCAGCATCATCACACCGGGCTTCTGGGTCCTGCTTGTGTTCCTCCTGCTGTTCTCATGGATGAACCTGACAGGCGTCGTGCGCGCTGAGTTCCTGCGCGGGCGCAATCTCGATTATGTGCGGGCCGCGAAGGCGCTGGGTGTATCGGATACGTCGGTGATGTGGCGCCATGTGCTCCCTAACGCCATGGTCGCGACACTAACGTTTCTGCCATTCACGCTGTCAGGCTCGGTAACGATCCTGGCGAGCCTGGATTTCCTCGGCTTTGGTCTGCCGCCGGGATCACCTTCGTTGGGTGAGCTGGTGGCACAGGGGAAAAACAATCTGCAGGCACCGTGGCTCGGGTTCACCGCGTTCTTCGTGCTGGGCGGGTTGTTGACGCTGCTGATCTTCGCCGGCGAGGCGGTACGCGATGCGTTCGATCCGCGACGACTGCCCAAATAATCCGCCATTGCAAGCAGCGCAGCGGCAGAGCAATCCCGGTGACCGCGGTGTTCGGTTCTCCGCGTACAGCATGCCCAACGACCGGCAGACCGCGCTGTCCAGGGTGTGCCAGAACTCCGATCCAGAGGGTTGCTGCGCGTTGCCCCCCAACCCGTCCCACGTTCACCGCTGGGCATAACATGAACGAGCCGGTATTTGATCACGAAGTCGCGGCCGCGATGACCGCTGCCGCGAGGGCAAAACCGATGACGGCCCGTTGCCGCTCGAGGACGGTCGCGTTAGCCGATGCGAGGACCCCGAACTGATGCGAACTGAACGAGCAGCTACTTTGACCCGGCTGACCTTGCTTCGTCGGTCGGCGCCTCGCCGTGACGGCACGCGAGCGCTCGGCGACGAGGTGGCGGAACGCCAATGAGCCTTGTCGAGGTGTCCGACCTCTCCGTCGCATTCGGCCCTCGTCGCGTCGTGGACGGCGTGTCATTCACGCTTGACCGCGGCGAGACGCTTGCACTGGTCGGCGAATCCGGTTCCGGCAAGTCGCTGACCGCCCTGTCGCTGCTGCAGCTTCTCCCGCAAGGCGGCACCAACCCGAGCGGGCGCATCACGCTGAACGGGGAATCGATGGTCGGCGCAACCAGCGCAACGCTGCATCGCGCGCGCGGCGAATTCGCCGGCATCGTGTTCCAGGAGCCGATGACCAGCCTTAATCCTCTGCACCGCATCGGTCGCCAGGTTGCGGAGGCCATCACGCTGCATCAGCGTATCCCGAGCGACACGTTGCGGGCTCGAGTGATCGATGCCCTGAACCAGGCCGGCTTCGCCGATGCGGAGCACCGGCTGGAAGCCTTTCCCCACCAGCTATCCGGAGGCCAGAGGCAGCGGGTGATGATCGCCATCGCTCTGGCCAACAATCCCGCACTGCTGATTGCCGACGAACCGACCACCGCGCTCGACGTAACCATCCAGGCACAGATTCTGCAGCTTCTGGCGCGACTGAGAGCAGATCGCGGCCTCGCGTTGTTGCTTATTACGCACGACCTGCAGATCGTGCGCCGCTACGCCGACGCCGTGTGCGTGATGAAGGAAGGCCAGATCGTCGAATCCGGCCGCGCCGCCGAGGTCTTCGCCAACCCGACGCATCCCTATACGCGCATGCTGCTGGCGGCAGTACCGAAGGGCGCGCCGTATCCGCTGCCGCATCAGGCGCCGTCACTGCTCGAAGCGACGAATGTGCGCGTGCATTTCCCGATCCGTCGCGGCGTATTGCGTCGCACGGTCGGATACGTACGCGCGGTCAACGATGTGTCGATCGATGTGCGAACCGGAGAAACCGTCGGGCTGGTCGGCGACTCCGGCTCTGGCAAGACCACCATGGCGTTGGCTATGCTACGGCTGGAACGTGCAGAAGGCCGCATCCGCTTCGAGGGACAGGATATCGCCACCCTCGACCGCCGCGCACTGCGCCGGGTGCGAGCCCGCATGCAAATCGTGTTTCAAGATCCCTATGGCAGCCTGTCACCGCGTTTGCCCGTGGGCGACATTGTGGCGGAGGGTCTGCGCGTGCACGAACGTCGCTTGTCCCGTACAGATATCGCGTCTCGCGTTGCGGCCGCGCTGGAAGAGGTCGGCCTGCCCGCCGACTCGGCCGAGCGTTATCCGCACGAATTCAGCGGTGGCCAGCGCCAGCGCATCGCCATCGCCCGTGCCGTGGTGCTGAAACCACATTTCATTGCATTGGACGAGCCGACCAGCGCGCTGGACATGTCGGTGCAGGCACAGATCGTCGAGCTGCTGCGCAATCTGCAGCATCGACATGGCCTCGCCTACCTGCTCATCAGCCACGATCTGAAAGTGGTGCGCGCGCTAGCACATCGCGTGGTCGTGCTGCGCAACGGAGTGGTGGTGGAGCAGGGTCGCGCCGACGAGGTGTTCGCGCGGCCGCAGGAGGATTACACGCGCACGCTTATGGCGGCGGCATTTGCGCTGGAGCCAGTCACAGTGAACCATGATCGCTCGCGGCCGGGAGAAGTACCATGCGCGTCGTGCTGATCGGCGTCTCGCACTGGCACACGCCTTTCTATCTGAATCCGTCACTGGAACTGCCGGATACCGTCGTGGTCGGTGTCAGCGACCCTGACCTCAAACGTGCCGAAGAAGTCGCCGCACGCGCTCATTGCCGGGCATTTCACGATTATCGCGACATGTGCACCCGACTGCGGCCGGACTTTGCCTTCGCGCTCGGCCGGCATTGCGACATGGCGGAGGAAGCGCGGTTCCTGATCGACGCCCGCATCCCCTTCGCGATGGAAAAGCCTTGCGC
>JASHVB010000785.1 GCA_030039695.1 Acetobacteraceae bacterium | reverse complement strand
GCGGTACGACTGCTTGTGTCCGCCACCACGGAACCGCACCGATGTGTGGCCGTGGTTGTTGCGCCCGCCGGAGCTGGCCTTGCCGACGGTCAGCGCTTTGACCGGCTTGCCCTTCCACAGCTCGGAACGGTCGATCAGCACCGTGCCGCGCAGGCTCGCCGTGACCGGATTGAATTGTCTGAGTGCCATGTCTCGCGTGCCTTATGCGAGGCCGGTGGAAAGGTCGATCTGCTGGCCCTTTTCGAGCCGCACATACGCCTTCTTCACGTCGGAACGCTTGCCGGGCCGGCCCTTGAACCGCTTGTTCTTGCCTTTGCTGACCAGCGTGTTCACTTCCAGCACCTTCACGCCGAACAAGCCTTCGATCGCTTCCTTGATCTGCGGCTTGGTCGCGTCGAGCGCAACTCGGAAGATATACTGGCCGCGTTCGCCGGCGGAGGTGGACTTCTCCGTCACGATCGGGTTGCGGATCGTCGCGTACATGTCCTCGCGCGACAGCGTCGGCTTGCGCGGTTTCGTCTGCGCCTCGCTCATGCCGCGCTCCCTTCGGCGCCCGGCTTGGTGTCGCTCAGCCGCTCTTTCAAACCATCAATGCCTGCTGCGGTGATCGCCAGCACGTCGTGGCGCAGGATATCGTAGACATTCGCGCCGATCGTCGGCAGCACATCGACGCCCGGGATATTGCGGCTGGAGCGCAGGAAGCCTTCGTCCACGGCGCGATCAACGATCAGCGCCGAGCTCCAGCCCAAAGCCTTCAGCTTCTTCGCCAGCTCGTTCGTCTTCGTCGCGCCGCCGGTGGTGTCGATCACCACCAGCTTGCCCTCCGCCTGCTTCTGCGACAGCGCGGAGATCAGCCCAAGCCGCCGCACCTTTTTGTTCAGACTGTATGCGTGCGAGTGCGGGACTGGCCCGTGCACGATACCCCCGCCCCGGAACTGCGGCGCGCGCAGGCTGCCTTGCCGGGCGTTGCCGGTGCCCTTCTGGCGATACGGTTTCTTCGTCGTGCCCTGCACGTCATTCAGCCCCTTGGTGCTGTGCGTGCCGGCGCGACGCTTCGACAACTGCCAGTGCACCACGCGCGCCATGATGTCGGCGCGCGGCCTTGCGGCGAAGAACTCATCCGGCAGCTCGGCGCTGCCGGCGCTGGTCTGGTCCAGCGTGGTGATCTCGACCTGCATGGTTCAGCCCGCCTGCGCTTCGATCAGGGCCGCTGGGTAAGGCGCATCGGCGGGACGCGCGCGTTTGACCGCGTCGCGCACCAGCACGAAGCCGCCTCTGGCACCCGGCACCGCGCCCTTCACCATCAACAACCCCTTATCGGCATCAACCGCCGCCACTTCGAGGTTCAGCGTGGTGACGCGCTCAACACCGAGATGGCCGGCCATCTTCTTGTTCTTGAACGTACGGCCAGGATCCTGCCGGTTGCCGGTCGAGCCGTGGCTGCGATGGCTGATCGACACGCCATGGCTGGCTTCCAGCCCGCCGAAGTTCCAGCGCTTCATCGCGCCAGCGAAGCTCTTGCCTTTGGTGATCCCGCAGACATCGACCTTCTGACCGGCGACGAAATGCGCCGCCGACAGCGTGGCGCCTGGCTCCAGCGCCGCATCGGCGGCGACGCGGAATTCCACCAGCTTCGCCTTCGGCTCGACCTTCGCCTTGGCGAAGTGGCCACGGTTCGGCTGCGAGACGTTCTTCACCTTGGCCTTACCCCAGCCAAGCTGCACCGCGGTGTAACCGTCCTTTTCCTCAGATCGCGCGGCGACGACCTGCACGCCGTCGACGTGCAGCACGGTGACCGGCACGTGTGAGCCGTCGTCCTTGAACAGGCGGGTCATGCCCAGCTTCTTCGCCAGCAATCCGGTGCGTTGGTTCGACATGGCTTCAGATCTTGATCTCAACGTCCACGCCTGCGGCGAGGTCGAGCTTCATCAGCGCGTCCACCGTCTGCGGCGTCGGCTCGACGATGTCGAGCAAACGACGATGCGTGCGAATCTCGAATTGCTCGCGGCTCTTCTTATCGATGTGCGGCGAGCGATTGACGGTAAACCGCTCGATATGGGTGGGCAGCGGAATTGGCCCGCGAACCCGTGCACCCGTGCGCTTGGCCGTGTTCACAATCTCCTTCGTGCTGTTGTCCAGCACGCGGTGATCGTAGGCCTTAAGCCGGATGCGAATATTTTGGTTGTCCATTGCTTCGCGTTCCGAGTTTCGCTTGCCCCGAAAACGACCGCCGGCGCCCCGCCTCGACGACGGAGCGCCGGCGAACGTTGCCGTCCCTAGGCGGTGATGCTGGCGACGACGCCGGCGCCGACCGTTCGGCCGCCTTCACGAATGGCGAAGCGCAACTGCGCGTCCATCGCGATCGGCGCGATCAGCTCAACGTCCATCGTCACATTGTCGCCCGGCATGACCATTTCCGTGCCTTCCGGCAGCGTGACCACGCCGGTCACGTCCGTGGTACGGAAATAGAATTGCGGACGATAATTGGTGAAGAACGGCGTGTGACGTCCACCCTCTTCCTTGGTCAGGATGTACGCCTCGGCCTTGAACCTGGTATGCGGCGTGATGCTGCCTGGTTTCGCCAGCACCTGGCCGCGCTCGACTTCCTCACGCTTGGTGCCACGCAACAGTGCGCCGATGTTATCGCCCGCCTCGCCCTGGTCCAGCAACTTGCGGAACATTTCAACACCAGTCACGACCGTCTTCGTCGTTGGACGCAGGCCGACGATCTCCACTTCGTCGCCCACTTTGATCACGCCACGCTCGACACGGCCGGTGACCACCGTGCCGCGACCGGAGATCGAGAACACGTCTTCGATCGGCATCAGGAACGGCCGGTCCTTCGGACGGTCGGGCTGCGGGATGTAGCTATCGACCGCTTCCATCAGCTTCATAATCGACTGCTCGCCCATCTCGGGCTCGCGATCTTCCAGCGCGCAGAGCGCCGAGCCGCGGATGATCGGAATGTCGTCGCCGGGGAACTGGTAGGAGGATAGGAGCTCGCGCAGCTCCATCTCGACGAGCTCGATGAGCTCGGGATCGTCCACCATGTCCACCTTATTGAGGTACACCACGAGCGCCGGCACGCCGACCTGACGGGCGAGCAGAATGTGTTCGCGCGTCTGCGGCATGGGACCGTCGGCGGCGGAAACCACCAGGATGGCACCGTCCATCTGCGCCGCGCCGGTGATCATGTTCTTCACGTAGTCGGCGTGGCCAGGGCAGTCCACATGTGCGTAGTGACGGTTCCCCGTCTCATACTCGACGTGGGCGGTGGCAATGGTGATGCCGCGGGCGCGCTCTTCCGGCGCCTTGTCGATCTGGTCGTACGCGGTGAAGGTCGCCCCGCCCGACTTGGCCAGAACCTTGGTGATCGCGGCAGTGAGCGTCGTCTTGCCATGGTCGACATGGCCGATCGTGCCGACGTTGCAGTGCGGCTTGGTGCGCGCGAATCTCGCCTTTGCCATAGTGGTCTTCTCCGTGGACCGGCCGGTCCGTTGTGGCTAACTCACACTTACCAACGGTAGTGGCTGAAGGCCTTGTTGGCCTCGGCCATCCGGTGGGTATCCTCACGCTTCTTCACGGCTGCACCGCGATTGTTCACGGCGTCCAGCAGCTCGTTCGACAGACGCTCTTCCATCGTGTGCTCGCCGCGCTTGCGCGCCGCGTCGATGATCCAGCGGATCGCCAGCGCCTGACGGCGCTCGGTACGGACTTCCACCGGCACCTGATATGTCGCGCCGCCGACGCGGCGGGACCGTACCTCGACCGCCGGCTTCACGTTGTCGAGCGCCTCGTGGAACAAGCGCACCGGATCCGACTGCTGACCGCCGCGGCGCTTTAGCGTGTCCAGCGCGTTGTAGACGATCGTTTCGGCAACCGACTTCTTGCCGTCGAACATCAGCGCGTTCATGAAACGGTTGATGACGACGTCGCCGAACTTCGCGTCCGGCAGAATTTCGCGCTTCACAGCGCGGCGGCGGCGGGACATCGACGCGCTCCCCTTACTTCGGCCGCTTCGCGCCGTACAGCGAACGCCGCTGACGACGCTTGGCGATGCCCTGCGTGTCGAGCACGCCACGCAGAATATGGTACCGCACGCCCGGCAGGTCCTTCACGCGGCCGCCGCGGATGAGCACGACCGAGTGCTCCTGCAGGTTGTGCCCCTCACCCGGGATGTAGCTCACCACTTCGTAGCCGTTGGTCAAACGGACCTTCGCCACCTTACGCAGCGCCGAGTTCGGCTTCTTCGGCGTGGTGGTGTAAACGCGTGTGCAGACACCGCGCTTCTGCGGGCAGCCCTGTAGCGCCGGCACCTTGTTCCGGGTCGGCTGTGCCTCGCGCCCCTTGGCGATGAGCTGGTTGATCGTCGGCATTGTGTCTCTTTCCCAACGTGGCCCAACGCGTTCGTCGGCCCGACCGTCATTCAACAGACATAGCCCGCCTTGCTGGGCCGAAACCCACCAGACGGGTCGATGCGGCTCGCGGCCTAGGCACCCGTTCACGGGCGCGGCGCCGCAGGCATCCAATGCCAGCGAAGGACGGCCAGTCGGACAAACCCGCCCCGGCCAAGGCGGCGGAACCTAGTGGCGAGGTTGAGGCGAGTCAATAACCCCTGCCGCGCCGGACGGGGTGGATGAGCGAAGATCAGGGTTGTTCCCTGGACCTCATCAGGCGAGCGATGCGCACCCGGTGGGGTCCCGGGCCAGACCCGGCCCTTTCACTGCCGCATCCCGCGGCTGTCGGCAGGGTTTAAAGATCCGCCAGCGCCCGTAAAATCGCGTCGCGGGCGTTGCTGTCGCCGTCGGGGTGGACCGGTTGGATGGCCACGTGGTTGGCGCCGGCGGCAAGATGAGCGCGCAGGCCGGCTTTGACCTGCTCGGGGGTGCCCCACAGGACCATGGCATCGATGAAGCGGTCGGAGCCGCCATTGGCCAGGTCCGCTTCGGTGAAGCCGATGCGGAGGAAATTGTTACGATAG
>JASHVB010000784.1 GCA_030039695.1 Acetobacteraceae bacterium | reverse complement strand
ATCGGCTCCCCGCCGATGAACCTGTTGCCGCTGGAGGCCCGAGGTGCGGCTATGGTTATCGCCGGTACCGACGGGCCGGTGTTGGCGCCGCGCACAGACGCGCCGACCATCGCCGGCATTCGGCCTGAGGCCTTGTCACCCGCGCCGCTTGCTCGAACGCTCTCGCTGCGTGTGGAACACAGTGAATATCTCGGTGCCGATACGGTGCTGACAGGCCGCATCGCGGCTACCCCGCACAAGGTTCAGGCGCGGCTGCCCGGCCGCCACCGTACCGCGCCGGGCGAGACACTCGGTCTCGGTTTCCTGCCCGACGCCGTTCACTTGTTTCATGCCGACACCGGTGCGCGGCGGGTGCAGCCCGCCGCGTCGGTGCCTGCGCTCGTCTGACCGCAACGACAACGGAGGTCCGCCCATGCCCGACGTCACCCGACGCGCCGCGCTCGCTGGCGCCGCCGCCGTCCTTGCCGCGCCGGCGGTCGTGCGTGCCGCGCCGCTGGAGATCCAGTTCTTCTTCCCGATCGCCGCCGCCGGCCCAATTCCCAAGATCATCGATGGCTACGCCCGCGACTTTGAGAAGCTCCATTCCGACATCAGTATCAAACCGGTCTATGCGGGCAGCTATGACGACACCATTGCCAAGGCGATCACCGCGTTCAAAGGCGGACATGCGCCGCCACTGGCCATGCTGGGTGCAATCCAGGTTTGGACCCTGATCGACCTCGACGCGATCGTGCCGTTCGACGAACTGGCACCCAGCGCCGAAGACAAGAAGTGGATGAGCGGCTTCTTTCCGGCGTTCCTCGCCAACGGCAATGTCGAAGGTCACACTTGGAGCATTCCGTTCCAGCGTTCGACACCGGTGTTATTTTGGAACAAGGACGCGTTCAAGCAGGCCGGTCTGGATCCGGAAAACCCGCCACAGACCTGGGCGGAACAAACCACGATGGGCAAAAAGCTGGTTGTGAAGGCGGGCGATACGGTCAGCCGTTGGGGCGTCCAAATTCCGGGCACGGGCGGCACTTACTGGCTGTTCCAAGGCCTCGCCGATGAAGCCGGACAGCAGCTGATGAGCAGCGACGGCACCAAGACCTTCTTCAATGCGCCCGGCTCGGTGGAAGCTTTGGAATACTGGGTGTCGCTGGGCAAGCAAGGCATCCAGCCACCCGGTGTGGTCGAGTGGGGCACCACGCCGAACGATTTTGTCTCCGGCCGCGTGGCAATGATGTGGACTACGACTGGGAACCTGACTTTCGTCGCCAACCGGGCGAAGTTCCCGTTCGGGGTGGCGATGCTGCCAGCCGAAAAGCGGCGTGGTGCGCCAACCGGCGGCGCGAATTTCCATGTCTTCAAAACCGCAACGAAGTCCGAGCGCGCTGCTGCCCTGCTGTTTGTGAAATGGGTCACCACGCCGGAGCGTGCGGCACAATGGAGCATTGACACGGGCTACGTCGCGACTCGTCCGGACGCTTGGGACACGACGCTGATGACGCAGCGCGTCGGCAAGTTGCCGCAGGCGGCGGTGGCACGCGATCAGCTCAAATATGCGGTGCCGGAGCTGTCCACCCACCAGAACCAGCAGGTGACGTTGCCTCTGAACAGCGCATTGCAGGCGGCGCTGGCGGGGACAAAGCAGCCTAAAGCAGCGCTCGATGAGGCACAGGCCAACGCGGTGCGGGTCCTGGCGCCGTTCCAGCGGACGTAGTGGCATCCGGCGCGGCGCCCTGCCTGACTAAAATCAACTGCATGTTGCGCCGACACGCCGCAGTCACGCCAGGGCTGGTTGCACGTGCAAGCGCAGCTATCTATACAACCATACCTAGTATTACCTGTCGCATCTGCTCTTGAACTGCAAAGGTATGGAGTCGGACACATCGCACACGGGAGACAGTCCGGGATGAATCTCGCGGTCCGAGGCAGAGCGCCGGCTCTGTCTCGCATTGGGACGGTGAATCATGTGGCATGCGCATTTGACATGGCGGCATCCGGGAATCGTCTATGGCACAGGTGTCCGACAGGGCCTATTAGAAAAACCGACGGTTACGGCGGCTTTGCCGCCAGTGTTCCGGCCCTAGCGGTCGGAAGGGGGCCACTGGCCCCTGCGTCTCCCAGACGTGAAGCCTCCCTGTTTACTTGCCCCCGGCCTTTGCCGGGGGCTTTTTCTTTGTAACGGTTCTCAGTCAGAACTGCCCCCTCGCCCGCGGGTTTCTGTATGCTGACTGGCTACCGGTGAGTTCGTTTCGGCGAAATGCATTCGCATCAATACCAGCATCCTGTCCCTGGCCGGCCCAGTGCGTGCCGCAGGACTGGACCCAGCACCGCGTGTGCGGCGCGCAGCCGGGCAACCCGGGCGGGCATGTTCCATTCCGCCGAGGAGCCGAACGGAGCTAACCACAGCGTCGCGCGGCGGCGCCGACCCGTCGGTGCGGCCCCGATTCGCCCGAGGCCTCGCGCCACGATCCGACGCTGGGCGCCGTAGCGCGAGATCATTGTCGCGGGGACTGGCTCGATCGATGGGTCAGCGATTCGGCGGTACGTCACCGGAGCGTTCCTGCCGCGAGGTGACCGCGCTCAGCGAGGCAGCACGGTAACGGCGAATCCGATCCCCGGCGCGGTGTCGTGCCCCCTGCGGCAGCGGCGCGAAGTTCAAGAGCCGCCGCCACGGGAAGGCCAGACTCGACGCAATCGAGGAGCAGGGCAGGTGGGCAGGATGAATCCGGGCCCGCGTTGACAGGCCGCGAACGCTGGTCACGATGCGACGCCTGCCAACACGGAGTCCCTATCGTGGCGCCAACTATCCGATGATCGCGCGATTGATTTCTGTACTGTTCTTCCTGTCCGTGCTGGCCCTGCCAGCGCGCGCGCAAGACCGCACGGTGAACGTCTACAATTGGACCGACTACATCGACCCGGCTGCCGTACATCGCTTCGAGAAGGAAACCGGAATCAAGGTCCACTACGACGAGTACGACAGCCTGGAAACGCTGGAAGCCAAGCTGTTGACGGGAGACTCTGGCTACGACGTCGTCGTGCCGAGCGACGAACCGTCCCTGTCGCGGCTGATCAAGGCGGGGGCGCTGGCAGTGATCGAGCGGTCTAAGGTGCCGAACTGGAAGAATCTGGATCCGGCACTGATGCAGCGTGTCGCGGCGGCGGATTCAGGCAACGCGCATGGCGCGATCTATTTGTATGGTAGCACTGGACTGGGAGTTCTGCCCGATCGGATCCGCGCTCTCGCGCCGGCCGCGCCGCTCGACAGTTGGGACCTGCTGTTCAAGCCGGAGTGGGCCAGCAAGATCGCGGAATGCGGTATCGTCATGATGGATTCGGAAATCGACGTGATTCCGACGGTATTGCGTTACCTCGGCCGCAACCCGGATAGCACCGATCCGGCGGACCTCGCCGCGGTGGAGAAAACGCTGATGGCGATCCGCCCTTACATCCGCAATTTCGCCTCCGCCGGTGCATTGGAAGAGCTGGCAACCGGGGAGGCGTGTCTGGCCCTCGATTATTCCGGCGATGTGGTGCAGGCCGCGGCACGCGCGCGCGAGGCGAAGCGCGGCGTGACTGTGCGGTACGTCATTCCCAAAGAAGGCGCACAAATCGGTTTCGACATGCTGGCGATTCCGGTCGATGCACCCGACAAGGATGCGGCCCTGAAATTCATCAATTTCCTTCTCCAGCCTGACGTAATGGCCGGGATTACCAACAAGGTGCGCTATCCTAACGCCGTGCCGGCGAGCCGGCCGATGATCCGTCCCGATCTGCTCTCGGACCCTGCGGTCTATCCGTCGCCCAGCGCCATGGCGCGTATGTTCCATATCGGGCCGGTGCCACTGGTCGCCGAGCGAGCGCGCACTCGCATGTGGGCGCGATTCAAGGCCGGACAGTGAAAGCCGAGGAGGCAGCGCAACTCCGCGCCTCCGCTTGGAGCAGGGGGACGGGGCGAGGCGCACTCGGTACCGCCGTCGTCGGAGACGACCTCCCCTCCGCCCGCCCCCCTCCCACGGAGGGAGGCGGGGTCACCATATCAGCGCTTACCGTTCGTTACGGCACCACTCTTGCCCTCAATCACCTCGACCTTTGCGTGCGACAAGGCGAGCTGTTCGTACTGCTCGGTGCATCCGGTTCCGGCAAGACGACACTGCTGCGTGCCATCGCCGGCTTTGTCACCCCCGATGCCGGCAGCATCGCCCTGGATGGCATCGAACTCGGCCCGCTGCCGCCGCATCGTCGCCCTGTCAACACGATGTTCCAGTCCTATGCGCTGTTTCCGCATATGACCGCTGCGGCAAACATCGGCTTCGGCTTGCGCCAGCAGCGTCGGTCGCGGGAGGAGATTGCACGCCGCGTCGACGACATGCTGGCGCTGGTCAGCCTGTCCAACATGGGCGGTCGGCGACCCCATCAACTGTCCGGAGGCCAGCAGCAACGTGTTGCCCTGGCGCGCAGCCTGGCGCCGAACCCACGCCTGCTGCTGCTCGACGAACCGTTGTCGGCACTGGACCGCAATCTTCGCGCGGAGACCCGTAACGAACTGGTGCGCCTGCAGAAGCGGCTTGGTACCACCTTCATCCTGGTCACTCACGACCAGGAAGAAGCGCTTACCATGGCAGACCGAATCGGCGTCATGCTGGCCGGCGGCATGGCGCAGGTCGGTACCCCGGCCGAGGTCTATGAGCACCCAAACACACGGCATGTGGCGGAATTCCTGGGCGCGGCGAACGTCCTGCCGGCAGTCGTGCGGGATGTCACGGGTGACAACGTGACACTGGAGTTGCCAGGTCTGGCAGCAATGGTTCGTGCGCGGGGGATCGCGGCGGTGGGCGAGACTTTGATGCTGGCTCTCCGTCCGGAACGCTTGCGTCTCGGTTGGCAGGAGGCGCCGAACCGATTGGAAGCCGTGGTCGCAGAACGGGCTTATGCGGGAGAGACGTTGATGCACACGCTCCGTCTCGATGACGGAACGATGCTGCGCGCATCGCAATCGCTGCACGATGGTCTCGCTGCTGGCGCATTGAATGCCGGTGAACCAGTCAGCGTGTCGTGGCAGCCGGACGCCTGCATCTTGTTGCGGTCGTGACGTCGGGTGTTCGTCAGCTCGGCGGGCAGCGCTGCGCCGGCCCCATCGTCGCTACCGCCCCTGGTACACCGGCTTGCGCTTCTCGTTGAACGCACGGATGCCTTCGCGGCGGTCCTCTGTCGGCACCATACGGTTATAGGCCTCGATCTCGAACATCATGGCGCTCGCGAGGTCCATGTTCTGTCCGTAATTTACCGACTGCTTGATCTGCCGTGTCGAGATCGGTGCGTTGGCCGCGATCGTCGCGGCGGTTTCCAGAGCTTCCGCCAACAGTGTCTCTGCCTTGCAGACGCGGTTCACCATTCCCCATTCAAACGCCTGGTGGACGCTGAACGGCTTACCGGTGAGCAGGATTTCCTTGGCGCGCCGGATGCCGACAGCGCGCGGCAGGTTCTGGGTACCGCCGGCGCCGGGCATTATGCCGAGCGTTACTTCTGTCAGTGCAAACCGCACATGCTCCGACGCGTAGATGAAATCGGCGCACAGCGCGATCTCCATCCCACCGGCAAAAGCAGCGCCATTCACCGCGGCGATCAGAGGCACCGGACATTGGACGATGCCGCGGATCGCGCGCTCGAAGATCAGATGCTGGTCCTGCCATTGCTGGTCCGTCATACCGTTGCGCTCTTTCAGGTCTCCGCCTGCGCAGAATGCGCGCGGCCCTGCGCCGGTGATGACGATGCAGCGCTGCGCGTTGGGCGCCGCATGGAATGGCTCAAATGCGGCTAGCAGGTCCAGCCCCATCTGCGTGTTCATCGCATTCGCCACCTCCGGGCGGTTCAGAGTCACGAGCACGACCTGCGAGTGCGGGTGTTCTATAGTCAGGGTCTGGTACGTTTGCGGCATAGGAACCATCCTGCACGGGTGTCTTTAGCCAGATTGCGCGGGGATGACAGGATGAGCAATACGTGTGCTTCACATCGACAAATGTTAAGGGGCCCCGCAGTCGGCGTCAGCGCAAGTCAGCGGTATTCTACTTCCCGACCTGGTCCGGCGGGGACAGGCTAACGAACTGACGCGTGCGCTCAGCCACGACGACAAGCTGCCGAGCGAGGTCGGCGACGTTGCTGTGAAGCCGCTGTGTACGTCACAGCCGCGGCGTATCGTTTTTTTCCGCACCGAGTATTTCTTCGCGGGCCACGCGTTCATGCGACAGTCCGTGGATCCTCCACATCGACGCGGAGGTGCTCGGTTGGCTCCGGCGTTGCCGTCATCACGCAGACGCCGTCCGGTGACTCAAACTGATGCCAGGCATTCTGCGGCACGATCGCCATCATGCCAGCAAGCAAGGACACGGACTCGCGTTCCTCTGCGGTGATAAGGTGCAGCGTGGTCGCGCCATCGACGATGAACACGATCTCGTCGCCGTTCGGATGGCGTTCCCATGCACTGATGCCGGAAAACTTCGCGGTGAACACGGCACCGTCGCGATACGGCGCGAGGCGCGCGAAGGCACCGTCCCGTTCGTCCTCGGACGATGTTGGCGTGCGCTGGAGCAGCATCTTCAGTTTCGCAAATTCCGCGTTGAAGTCGATGACGGCGACCATGCGTTCTCTCCCCTCCTTCAGTCCTTCAGCTGCTGCCAAGCCTGTTGCGCCGCGGGCGGCAGCTTGTCCATATGCCTCAGGAACAAGGCCAATTGCCACATCTGCTGGGCATTCAGGGTGCCCTTCCAGGAGGGCATGCCGGTCCAGCGGATGCCGTTCTGGATTTTCCAGAAGGTCCAGCCTTCGGGGTCACCCTCAACGCCGTGCTTGGCGAGTTGCGGTGGCGCCGGGTACTGGCCGGACGCCACAGGC
>JASHVB010000783.1 GCA_030039695.1 Acetobacteraceae bacterium | reverse complement strand
AGCCCGAGCGGCGCGATCCTCGAAACCGTAGGGGCCGCCGCGGTCTTCATCGCGATCTTCGTTGGCGAGGCGGGTGGTCATGTCACGGGCCTGGGTGATCTTCTGGCCGTAGAACTGGCCGGCGCCGCAGGCCGACGCGACGTAAGCCCCGACGACGCGCTGGAGGTGCATCTGCATCGCCTTTTCGTTGAGGTTGTCCGTCAGCTCGTTGGCGCCACGGACGATGAATTCCTCGGTGTTCTCGCGGATGGCGGCGGCATCGACGGGATTGAGGCCGAAGGTGGAGGACAGGTTGCTGGCGAGGCCCTCGTTGGGGCAGATCGCGACGGCGTATTCGACGGTGTAAGTCTGACGCTGCTCGGTGCGGACTGTGCGGGACTGGGCGGGCTTGGTTGGCGTCTTTGCCATCTCACTGATCCTTCAGCCCGGAAGGGTCTGCCGGCCCTATGCCGGCTTCTCCCCTCGGGTGTGGTCGCCCGAAGCCGGCCCCGGAACGCGGTCTACCCCTGAGCCACCTGAGCGAGCGGGGGCGGGTTGCGAACGGCGCGAAGCGGAATCCGGTGAGGGGCGATATCCTTGTTTGCTCTTCAGCCCGTTGGCGGATTCCGCTTTGCGCCGGGCGCGGCCTGGCCCTGCGAGGGAGGATGGCGAACCGTCAGGCGCTTCGCCTTCTCGGGCGAAGCGGGGGTAGGCGGCGTTCCGGGGCTGGCTTAGACCACACCCTACCCGAGGGGAGACGGCAGAGGCTGTGTGCGGACCCTCCTTGGCAGTGACCAGGGGGATGCTGGCCGAGACGCCAGCCAAGTCTGACAAGGCAGCCCAGCGGTAGACCGAGCGTTGACGGACACACCGCCGATTGCGGCATTGCGCCACGAGGGATGAGGAGCCTGGCCGTTCCGACCGAGGCGCTCCATTCCCGTTGTCCGCCGGGAGCGACACCGAGGGGCCGATCGGCTGGGCTGCCAGACCAGAGGGCAACCGGAGAAGGTAGGCGCACGTGGTCAGCGCGTTGTCGGCGCTGCGTGCCGTTCGTGGTGCCGGTAACGCGAGGCCGAACACCAGGCCAACGATTGCTCGCCTCGCCAGCGATGATGCGCGATGGAAGCCGGCCGCACGGAGAGAGGTTAGCCGCCGGTCGTCTTGCCCGTCGGGCCCGGCCATCAGGTCCAGCACTGCCGTCCGCAGCAGGCGCACGGACGGCACGCCCGGAACGGGCGAGGCTGTCCCGGAGAGGCGCTGACCGTAAATGCGAGGGCGTCAGTTGCCACGAAGCGTGGCCATCAGGCGGCCGAGGTCTGAGCCACCGGGCGGCGCGAGCACGGTCACGTCTTGAGCCGCAACCACCCGCTCACCGTGTGCACAGCTCAGTGCGTGCCGTCAGGTTTTCCCAATGCAATCAACATATTGTCCTTGCAGTTCAGGTCACCACAAGGTATAGTGGCCCTCGAAAGGAGATCCCGATGGCACGCGATACATTGCCTGGCACCACCAACGTGGTGCGATTTCCGATCGAACAGCGGGCGCAGCCGACGCTGGATCTGCTGCGTGAGCTGGCACCGGACGTGCGGGGCGTTGAGATGACGGCGGCGGCCTTTCATCTGCCGGTTCCGGATCCGGACTTCCGGCATCAGGTCGATGCGCAGGCGGCCGAGCACATTCTGAACAACATCGACCCCCGGCCCGGCGACGAGCGCAACGCGGCGCTGCGCGCGTTGCGCGATCGCGTGGTCGCCGCGGCGGTGATGGCAGTGCGTATGTGGCGCCGCGCATCGGCTGCGGCTGAGGACGCACGGCAGCGCGTTGCGCAGGCACGCGTAGAGGGCGGCTACTGGATCGAGGCGCTGGACCAGCGGCGCGACACGCTCGAGCAGGAGGCCGCAGCTCTGCTTCTCGAGGCGCATTTGCGGAGCGAGGAAGCAGAGGGTGTCGCCCGGGCGGTGCGGCTGGCGCGAGGCGGCCACGCGTGGACGCCCTTCGACATCCGTCGCGAGGCGGAGGCGCTGTTCTTCGGCGCGGAGAGGCGCTCGGCGTGAGGGAGGGCGCGACTAGCCGCGCTCAACGGCACGGCGCGCGCCTCATCCGCCGGCAGCCCGGGTGACGGGTGCTGCCGCCGGCAGGCGGCGGTGCTAGCCTGTCGCCGTTTGGCGGAGAACGGCGAGGATGTCTGTGAGTGGCCTGCAGGATGCGGCATCTGTGCTGGATGCACAGGCCGACGGACGCACGCCGGATCGCGACCAGCTGATTGCCGGCGTGTTCGCCCTGGACACGCTCTGCCGTGACGGAAACGTTGATCGGGACTTACTCGACGCGGCGGCCGGCTTGCGGATGCTGGCAGAGAGCGGCGAACTGGAGCTCGATGAAAGCGGTCGCGACCGTGCCGCCCGCCTGGCCGACGCAGTCCGGAAAGTCGCGTCGAGATAGCTGGCCAGACGCGGGACATAAGAAAGGCCCGCCTTGCGGAGCAAGCGGGCCCTTGTGTGTAATCAGTGCGAGAACTGGAAATCTGATAGCCAGCGCGAGCCGTGCGTGGCGCGCAGCCGGGAGAGCGATGGATTGATGGTTTCGCTAACCCAGGCTGCGCGAAGGTCATCCTTCCAGTGATTGCCATGCTCGGCAGCGTAGGCGCGGAGCGCGTCAAGCTGGCAGAGCATCAGTGGCGGGTAGTCCACTTCCAGTGGGAAGCCGTCAGTCACGGGTCATTCCTCCACTGCAGCGTCAAGCCAGCGACCGGCACGCCGATCGGCTGCGTCAGCTTCGCGCTCAATGACTTGACGTCGGGTGTCGTTGAGATACGAGGCTCGTGCTTTGTCACGCAGGTGCTGTGCGTGCGCGCGCCAAAAGCGCGCGGTGGCGTAGCATCCTACTTTGGGAAGGTGTTGGATCTGCATGATCATTCCTCTCGAAGCCGGATCGCTGCTTGAGGAACGAGGGCACGCTCGCCGGCGCGCAGATGCCGGTTGAGGCCCGGAAGGCGCGTATCCTGCAGAGCTTCGATCCGGCATCGCTTTCGTGTTTCCGCGACGATGATCACAGGGACGGTGCGGAACCCTGCCCAACTGTTGAGGCAGAGTTCCGCAAGGCGTCTTGAGTGAGCGATTGCCCTAAAAGGGTATGTGGTCGTCGAGATCCTTGTCAGTTGACTCGTCGGGCGGGCGCGCATTGTTGGCATCGCGACCATTCGCACTGTCCAGCATGATGAGCTTTCCATTGAACGGTTGCAGCACGATCTCGGTGCTGTAGCGTTCTTCGTTGTGCTGATCGGTCCACTTGCGGGTTTTCAGCGCGCCTTCGACGTAGACCTTGCTCCCTTTGCGCAGGTAGGTCTCGACCACGTTGGCCAGCCCGTCGCTGAAAATCACGACGCGATGCCATTCGGTCTGTTCACGGCGCTCACCGCTGCGCTTGTCGGTCCATGACTCGCTGGTGGCGATCGACAGGTTCACGACCTTCCCGCCGCTTTGCAGGCTGCGGACTTCGGGGTCACGCCCCAGGTTGCCGATCAGTTGCACCTTGTTGAGGAAACCGGCCATTTTCATTCTCCATTTCTATTTCTCCTCGAGAGGGGGAACGACGGCTGCCGGTCCTGGCCTCTCGGGCGCGGTCCCTTGAGGCCGGCACGCGGCGCGAACGGAAACCCCTGAGGGCAGCAGTGGTGCGGGAGCGCAGCGACACGGTGCGGCCCGAACCGTAGGCGCTCCGCCATGGCGAAGCGGGGGTTTTAAGTGAGTGACGGCCGGCCTAGACCGCAGCAGTCACGAGAGGCAGAGGCCGGCACGCGAAGTTGCCCGCTATTCTATGTCGCGACGTTGATTGTCATCGTGGCGGAGATCAGCAGTTGGGTGTTGGTCGGACCGGTGTCGGGAAGTTGGTCGCCGCGTCTGGTCTGGGCGAGCAACGCTCTATTGAGCTGGCAAATTGGTGCTGGCCGAGCGCACCAGAGTGAACGGCCTGGTCAAAGCCGCTTGGTGGTGTGTCGCCGCTTCGGACGCGCACCATGACGGTAAATGAATGATTCGGGAAATGCCTGTGGACTTGCTGGGCAAAATGGCTGACGGCGGCCTTTATGTTCTGCAAGTCTTTGACATAGTACACGGATAGACCGTATTTCTTGCCGAAAGGCCTGGTGATAAGCGTTTGCTCTCCGGAACCGTCTTTTGGGATGAATGTTGCTGGGATGGCGGTGAGAATAAGTGTGATGGGCATGCTTCACCCTCCATTTGCGGTGCGCTGTGCAGCACTCGTGCGCATGCACGGTGTGGTGCCACAGGCAGATTGATGAGTGGAACAAATCGGCCGTCAGTACCAATCAGCTTACAGTGAGGTCTTAGGCTGTAAGTCTTCGACGATTGCTACCTTTGATTGACGTCGATCGCTGTGCTGAAGGTATCTATGCCATGAACGTCGCTGCAGCGCGGGCCGGCAACGATGTCTTCGGTGTTACGCGGTGTCTTGGTCAATGCGATGCGCGGCGACGTTGGCGGCATGCATTGCGCGGATCGCTGTGTCGCTCTCGCCGGCTTGTCCTCGCGATGGGTCGCCAACGGGCCACACAATCCATTCCCATGCCACACCTGCTTGCTCTACGACGAGTCGATAGATGGCGAAGCGGCCGGTGTAGACGCCGAACATCGCGTTAGAAGTGTCTCTCGACCAGCGAATGTTGCTACGGCTCTGTCCTGGTTCGGGCAACCTTGCCTCCTGTGTTTGACAGATGGCAGCGGAGATAGTGTTCCGCGAAGGGAAAAGAATGAGCGTTCGAGACATTTAACGGGCGCGTGGTGTATCGTGTAACGGATGTCACGTGAGCGAGACGGAAGGTCCAAATCGGTAGACAAAGGAATGCACTTGCAACGCCGCGAATGACTCTTGTTCCGGCTCTCGATCGGTGGGGCGAATTCAATTTCGTTCAGGTTGATCGTGACATTGGGACACGGCTCCGCACTACTTGTCGAACGTCAATGTGCTGAGTCTGTTGCGATGGGATCGCTGTGGTGTGGTCACGCAAGGCAGCGTGCGAGCCGGAGCCGCATGTATTTTCGGCTCGCGGGGGATCCGAGTGTGAAGGCATAGATATGGTTTCCACCGTGACGCACCGTGCGGAACGGACCTTCGGATCGCGCGCGTGCAACGATAGTCACCGCTCGCGGCGCAAAATTGCTTTGGGAGCGGGCGTTTGTGGAAGGTATCGGCAGGACAAAAGTCGACGTCAGATGTCCTCGGCCGCCCAGTCCGCGTTATGGACCGATATCAGGCCTGGGGTAGTCCCGGGACGAGTGTCTTGCAAACCACATCGTGTCGTTTAATCATGCCCGCGGCGTCCAACGCGGGCGCCAAGCGACAGGATGCGCAGTCCAGAGGATGGTGACTGTGGGGGATCGCGCAGCGCAAGACGATTGGATCAAGCGGGTTCTCGGGCTCGACGTAGGGACACCCACGAGCGCCGATGCGATCGGCGCGGCAGCCATTGTTGCCCCGCTCCAGGACACACTCGAGCCCGGCTCCGCAGACGGAACGTCGATCGTCGCGCTTTGGGTCAAGGTAACCGATGAGGCGGATCGACAGCTAAAAGAGCTCTACGAGATGTTAAGGGCACCTAGGCATACCGTCCTGGCCGCGGCTGCGGAACGGATAGAATCCGCGTTGAGTAGTTATCGCACGGGGCTTACCAGCGCACTGCTCGAATACGACCACGCGACAGGCCCCGGGCGGGACACAGCGCGCCAGAACGCATTGCGAACCGTCATCACATCCAAAGCAAATATTGCCATCGATAAATACGTCATCGCGGCCGAGACCAACCCTTTCGGCGTTTCAGTGTCGGTTCGTGCGGCATGGGACGCAGCTCTCGACTTAATCAAGCAACGCCTCATGAGCGCTTGAAGCGGAGCGGGCGACTATTCATCATGCTCATCCAGAGGAGGTAGCCGAACCATGTCACAATGCTTGAACACCCCCCAACCGCTGCCGGCCTCCGACGACGACCAGACTGACGCGAGCACAGCCGCTCATGACCTGATAGCTGAGCGGAGAACTTCAGTAACTATTGTTAACCAGTGGCTCGAACCCATTGGGGTCGGTCAACTATCGACCACAAACAATGATTCCCATACCTCTATTTCCACAGCTCAGACGGTCATGACCAGTATGCCCGCCACAGCTGCCCCCGTGGCGCGCAACCTTCCCTTTAAAGGGATTCACTCCACTCAGTCTGACAGAAGTATCAGATCAATCTGCGAAGACGGGCTTGATTGGGAGAAGCAATGCGCCAATAGGAACGACCCGAAGGAAGTTAGTGGTCCTGGTTTCTATCTTGTACCCGGAAGCAGCTTCCAATATGGGGATAAGGACAAGGGCGCTCGTTTTGCTGCGGTCTGTGTCTCCGGATTGAACGAAGAATGCGGATTGCCAGAGGGCGTTCCTGTCTCCAAGCGCACCGCAACATTGACTCCAGGCCATAATGGCAACATACAGCTCACTGCGAGCAATCATCCGATGACGCTCTGGGCGGCGCGACATACCGAGCAAGGAGACGAAATTGTCTTGCGCCCTCATCTCTACAACAAGAAAGAATTGATTACCGCGCTTCAGGTTGTTGCCCTAATGCCGGGGGCGGCCGAGCCGCAGGACTTTCTGACAAGACATTCAGATGTTGGCGCTGAAATCAAGTATAATGAAGGCACCGAGTCGTACGAATGGGTGGGTGTAGAAGACGAGTTCTTGAGCTCGGTAGGTAGTCCTAACATGTGCAGCGCAGAAATGCATGCCGCCATAAACGAAAAGTACAACAGAGAGGAAATTGCTATATTGCAGGAGAGGTATGGCGGTCTAGAGATGCCAGAGCCGATCTTCAAGGTTTTGCTCAACGTAGCAGCCTTCGACTTTGCGGCTACACCAATTCGGAACGGTGGAACTGCCCCACCGCACCTCCGTAAGCACGATATCGGGACCGGCGCGAAGATCCTCCCGACCAAGGAGGAACTGACGGCGCTTATTGAAGCAGCCAAAAAGGCCAATCCCAAAGTGTATGACGATTAGTTCCGGAATCGTTACCGCACCGGTCCCCGCGCCCCATCTCGGCGAGATTGAAGAATGCCGTCAGGCCAAGCAGGACAAGGAACAGCGAAATCGCCAGGGACGCCGCCATTTCATCGATCTCCTTCCGCATCGCGGAAGGCGGTTTCTCCCTTCTTCCAGTACCCCGACGCCGTGATGCGCCGGCGATCCAGGCCTCGCGCCTGGAAATGCCGTCGCACCGCGCGCACGGCGGCGGCTTCTGCCGCGGACCAGACCGCGCCCGCGTTGTCGGGAAAACTCGCGGCAATCATTGCATCCTGGAGTGTCGTGGTGGTCCCGGCCGCCTCGCCGCCCCGCGGCAGCCAGGTGATCGACACGTCGGCGTTCGATCGCAGGGACTGAATGTCGCGCTCGTCCGGCACCTCGATAAAGGTTTGCACCGTGATGCCGGCGGGGAGTGCTTCGAGGATCGATCCGATCGCCGGCAGAGCCGTCTCGTCACCGCCAATCAAGAGATGGCGAACCTCCGGGTCGAGCGCAAAGCCTCTTCGCGGTCCCGCGATTTGGATAATATCACCGGCTTTCGCATGCTCCGCCCACGATGAGCAAGGGCCGTCGTCGTGGAGCACGAAGTCAATGTTCATTTCGGCGTCGCGCTGGGAAAACGAGCGGATCGTATAAGCGCGGCCGTTCATTTGTTCCGCTTCCGCCGACGGCACGAAGACCTTTACCCATTGCGCCGGCCGGCTCACCGGAAACCCTTCGAGTGCGGCGGCGCCGATCGTGATCCGACGTATATGGGCGCT
>JASHVB010000782.1 GCA_030039695.1 Acetobacteraceae bacterium | reverse complement strand
ACCTCGGATGACTGGACGGTCGCTGTTGTTAATCGAGTCGTAGCTTCGGACGTGTAGTGTCCTACCGCCATAGAGCGATTGACGCGGTCCACTGTAGGCGGGGGGCGATGGCATGCAGGTGCGACTACAGCACGGCGCACACCTCTTGACGACTCTCCCAGGTTGGTAGCGTCGTGCTTCCACGATGTCCTCGGCGGACGAGCAACTACCCAGCACCTGCGCTGATGCTCTCATGAACGACCCGTCAGGGCACGACCGGCTAGTTCGTTTCAAGAGATATCAAGGAATATGCACCACGCTGTCGCAGCCGTGGAATGAAACGGACAAGGCCAATGACTTCAAGTACTCCACTCAATTAAAAAGCCCTGCCGCGCCGGAAGGAAGGAAAGGCCGCCAGGTTGCGGCCAACGGCGCGGCAGGTGAGCGGCCCGACAGCGTTCATCCGCCGACGCCGCTCGAGTTGAAATGCACCATGGCCCTCCCGTAGCTCGTCGTTGTCCCGTGGCGCCGTGTTCGGTGCTTCGGGGTCTGCCGTCAGGCTCGTGCCTCTAAAACCATGTTGAACGGCGTATCGGCTGCCTTCCGTACTCGTTCAAAGCCGCCCTCGCGGATCGCCGCAGAAAGCCTGGCCAGCCCCGCCTGTGCCCCGAGCGCCGCGCCCACTGGCTGATCAAGCGACGTTGGCACACAGATCATCGTCGAGGCGGCATAGTACAGGCGGCTGACCGAGTTGAGGTTATCCTCCAGGCGGTCGGCGGCGGCAGGCTCCACCAGCATCCAAGCACCGCCCGGCTTCAGCGCCTGCCGCACCCGCCGCGCGACGCCGACCGGATCACCCATGTCGTGCAGGCAGTCGAAAAAGGTGACGAGGTCCAGATCTTTGCCCGGAAATTCGCTAGCCAGTGACACCTCGAACCGCGTGGTCGCCGTCACCCCGTGCTGCTCTGCATGCATCTGAGCCTGAGCGACCGAGTCGGGGTGAAAGTCGTAGCCAACGAATGTAGAATTTGGAAACGCCTCAGCCATGATCACTGTAGAGAAGCCGTGCCCACAGCCGACATCGGCGACCGTCGCTCCGCGCTCCAGCTTGGCGACAACGCCGTCGAGCGCCGGCAGCCAGGATTGCACCAGGTTGCTCGTGTAAGTCGGACGGAAGAAGCGTCCGACGGTACAGAATAGGCATGGTGCCTGGTGGCCCCAAGCGACGCCCTTGCCGGTGCGGAAGGCGGGCTCGACCAGCGTCTGGTTCTCCATCATGGCCGCAGCGAGGTCGAAGGCGCCCTGGAGATAGACTGGGCTGTCCGCGTTCACGAACACCATCGCGTGCTCCGGCGGCAGGATGAACTTGCCGGATGATGCCTCGTAGGCGAGATAACCAGATGCAGCCTGGTGCGACAGCCATTCGCGTGCATAGCGCTCGGCTATGCCGGCCTTGGCGGCCAGATCGCCGGCCGTCATCGCGCCGGCTTCATACAAGGTCCTGTAGAGCCCAAGCCGGTCGCCGATCCGTACCAGCGGCACGCTGAGCGCGCCACCGAGATCACTGAGTATCCGGCCGATGAACTGGTTGAGCCTCGTTTCGTCCATGGTGCTGTTCCTTCAGCTCCGCCTCCGCTACGGCCCTGAATTTTGCCGATAGCCAGAAGCTTGCCCCGCCCTGCGACGCGAGACTTGAGCGCGCGATGGTATTATCGTCAGCGTTACGTCCGCTTTCTGTCAGAGCCGCCGGTCGTGGTGGGGGTGGAATTTGGGCCTTGCTTTTGGGGACAATGTTCTTGACATCGAGCGGCGCGAACTGCGGCGCGGTGGCGAACTCGTTCCCCTTGCTCCACAAATCTTTGACCTGCTGGTCTATCTGGCCCGCCACCGCAACCGAGTGGTGAGCAAGGACGATCTGGTCGCCAGCGTATGGGGCGGGCGAATCGTGTCTGATTCGGCGCTGACAACAGCGATCAATGCCGCCCGCCAGGCGGTCGGCGACAGCGGCGCAGCGCAGTCGGTCATCCGTACCTTTGCTCGGAGGGGCGTGCGCTTTGTCGCTGAGGTGGCCGACCCCGGCGACAGCACCCGCCCAGAGGGCGTCTACCGGGGCGGCGAGCAGGAGTCGCGCCCCACCTCGATGCCGCCGATGAGGCCGCGGCCGGAGCTGCATCCAGCGTCGGCTGCCGCGGCGGGTTTGCGCCAGATCGGGTTTCTCGGCGTCGCCCCGCGCCAGGTGCATGACGAGTTTCGCCGCGCGTTGACCGCTTACGGCTACCTCGATGGCGAGACAGTGCAGGTCCATTACCGCTGGAGTGTAGGCGATTATTCGCGTTATCCCGGGCTTGTGCGCGAATTGCTCGACATATCCGTCGAAGTAATCGTTGCTTCAGCGACCCCCGCGGTTGCGGCGGCCAAGCAGGCGACCGCAACGATCCCGATCGTCATGGTCGAGGTGGGCGATCCGGTCGGTTACGGCTTCGTCTCAAGCCTTGTGCGCCCGAGCGGCAATATCACCGGCATTTCCAACAATCTGCACGAATATGGGCCGAGGGCCCTGCGTCTCTTCAAGGAGATCATGCCGGAAGCGACGCGTGTCGCGATCCTGGTACCAGCGGCGATTCCCGGCGCGACTAGTACGGCAAAATCGATCGAGGCCGTTGCCCAGTCCCTCGATATGGCGCCGCGGATCTACCACGCCTTGACCAGCGAGCTGACCGCCGTGCTCGCTGGTGTAGACGAGCGGACCAATGTCCTCGTCGTCGCCCCTGACCACGGCTTCATGATCCACCGCGCGACGATTATCGACGCGGCCAGGATGCTGCGCATTCCGGTGATCTGTCAGTTGCCCGAATTCGTGCTGGACGGCGCGCTATTGTCCTTCGATCCGAACCGAGCCGAGGTTCATCGCCGGCTCGCCCATTACGTCGACGCGCTGCTCAAGGGTGCGAAGCCCAGCGAGTTGCCGATCGAGGAGCCGAGGAAGGACTGGATCATGCTCAACCTGCGTACTGCCCGGCAGCTTGGCATCGACATCCCCGGGCCGATCTTGATACGCGCAGACCAAGTGATCGAGTAGTTCGGGCAGATCGTCATAGATATCGTCAACACTTTGGGACTGACGGAGTTGTCTCTTGATAGGAATGTCGCCGTAGCAGGCGCTTCTAATTCGGTATCGGTGATCAGAGCCCCGCTGCGCGACGTCCGCTATGGGTCGAGACCGGTCACTGGATAGCTCGGCTGGTATAATTTGATTTTGTTGGTGATCAGCGAAGCTGATCCGGTCCTTCCATCCGGCGATGTTGTCCACCAGCGCGATCACCGTCAAACGGAAATCGGCGACGGTGATGACAAATCGGAAGAACTCGTGACGAGCCCGCCGGCTGGATCAATTCCGCGGCGAGGCTGTCAAGCACAGGCCAGCGAGCGCGCATCAGTTCATTACGAAGCAAGGGGTCCCGGTCCTGACCAACGATGGCAGGCAGATCATGCCGTGGGTGTGCGGAGCCTACCAACAAGCGCGGTTGGATCGGGGGCGTGGACAAGCCGACCTGATACACCGCAACGGGATGTTCTTCCTCTCCGTGACGATCGACGTGGGTGACGTGCCGGCGGGCGATCCGGCCGAGTATCTCGGCGTTGACCTCGGGCATCGCA
>JASHVB010000781.1 GCA_030039695.1 Acetobacteraceae bacterium | reverse complement strand
ATGGTGAGGGCGAGGGTGGTGATCAGCACCAGGTCGCCAACCGACGCCTGCCCGTTCTGCCACAGCGTCACCCCCCAGATGATCACACCGCCACTGGCGAAAACGGTCAGTACCGCGTGGATCAGCCGTAGCCGCTCCAAGTAGAAGAGGCTACGCCAGCGCGCGCCCATCTCGTTGCCAATCGTCTCGCCGATGCGGCGTTGTTCGCGGCGGAGCATGCCGAAGGCACGCACGACGCTGAAATTGCCGATCACATCGACCAGTTCGCCGTCGACGGCGGCCGCCGTGGTGGCATAGGCGCGGTGCAGCGGCGTGCCGCGCTTGGCCAGCCAATAGATTAGTGCGCCGAGCGCCGCGGCAAAGCCAACCAGCGCGCCGGCGAGCGTCAGGTTCACCGTGCAGATCAACGTGATCGCGCAGATCACCGCGATGATCGGCGGCAGCACGTTCCACGATCCGGTATTGGCCACAGCGAATGACGCGCTTGCGGTGGCGCTGATGCGACTAGCCAGCGAGCCAGGCAGACGCTCGGAGAAGTAGCTGGGCGAATGGCCGGACAGGTGACGGAACAGATCCTCACGGATGTCGCCGGTGACCGCGACGAAGGTACGTGCGGCGGTGAAACCGGCCACGCGCCACATCAGGTTGTCGGCGCCGACCAGCAGCGCGAGCAAGCCGCATGCATACCAGATATGCATTCCGGCAGCCTGCGGGCCGACCGAAACGACATCGACCAGGTGCTTCATGCCGTACTGAGTGCCGGCGCCGCAGGCGACGGCGATCAGCACAGCGCTGAGGACGATCGCGTGGCCGACCGGGTGGCGGCGGACGTAGCGAAACAGGAAGGCCAGCGGCCTCGCGGGAATGCGAGGCGCTCCGTCGTTATTTCGCCGCAATCTAGCCACATTGCGTTCTTTCAGCTCAACCAACACCGCCATTTGCGGCCTTCTCCTGTCGCCGGATGCAGAACGGATCCGGGCCGTGTGACTTATTGTCGCCAGGAATGTTGCCGACATTTCGCCACATTCACCATCTATAACCTATAATTGATAAGCGCTTCTGTGTCGCAAAGTCAAGCGAAAGCATAGCAGCGTTGATTGTCAGTAAACCCAAGTAAAACCGGGACCGCCCAACATGCGTATCGCCCAGATCTCGCCGCTCTTCGAAGCGGTACCGCCCAAGCTGTACGGTGGTACCGAGCGGGTGGTCTATTCTCTGACCGAAGAACTCGTCGCCATGGGTCACGATGTGACTTTGTTCGCCAGCGGCGACTCCATCACTTCCGCAAAGCTCGCGCCGATGCGCGACAAGGCCCTGCGTCTCGACCCCACCGTCGTCGATTGGATCGCCATCTACATGCGTATGATGGAGTTCATTCACCGCCGCGCGGATGAGTTCGACGTGCTGCACTTCCATACCGACTACTTCCCGCTCTCCTTGTTCTCGCGTCAGGACACGCCGTTCCTCACGACGCTGCACGGCCGCCTCGACATCCCCGAGTTCAAGGACATCTACGAGACCTTCCCCGACGCCCCCTTCGTCTCCATTTCGGATGCGCAGCGCCGGCCGATCCCCGGGATCAACTGGGCGCGCACCGTGCACCATGGCATGCCCGCCGACCTGCTGACGCCACAGCCGGTGAAGCAGGAATACGCCGCCTTCTTGGGCCGTATCTCACCGGAAAAAGGCGTGGATAAGGCGATCCGCATCGCCGGGAAGGTCGGGCTGAGGCTGAAAATCGCGGCGAAAGTCGACAGGGCAGACCAGACCTACTGGGACGAGCAGATCAAGCCGCTGATCGATGCCAGCCCATGGGTCGAATATATCGGTGAGATCAACGACGCGCAGAAGCCTGCGTTCCTCTCCGGGGCGCACGCATTGTTGTTCCCGATCGACTGGCCGGAACCGTTCGGCCTGGTGATGATCGAATCGATGGCCTGCGGCACGCCGGTCATCGCGTTCAACCGCGGTTCGGTGCCGGAAGTCATCGACCACGGCGTGTCGGGCTTCATCGTGCATGATGAGGCCTCGGCGGTTGCGGCGATGAACCGGGTGGACGAGCTGGATCGTACACTGGTGCGCCGCACCTTCGACCGGCGCTTCACGGCGCGGCGCATGGCCGAGGACTACATCGATCTTTACGAGGAACTCTGCGAACCGGCGATGCCCCTGTTGCGGGCGGTGGGCGACTGACACATTTGATCCGGGCTGGCTGACGGCCCCGGTCATCGCGGACTGTTGGGCGAGCCAGTCGCGCACGCTGGGTCGGGGGATGGCAGGCTGGTCTGACACCCGGCCGTCATCACGCGCGTCCTGCTTATGCCTTCTTCACCGTTCGTGGCAGGTTGCGTCTGAATGGAAACCCCGCAGAGTCGAGTCGGCCTCAACGCACTGAACTTTTTCTCGGCCGCGGTGCAGACGGGGTTCGGTCCTTACGTCGCGGTCTGGCTCATCCAACGAGGCTGGAGCCAGACTGACGTCGGCGTGGCGCTGAGTCTTGGAACCCTGGCCGGCCTGATCGGTCAGTTGCCCGGCGGCTGGCTGGTCGACGCCGTGCACCGGAAGGGCCCAATCACGGCGGCGGCATTGGCGGCCACCGGCGCCTCTGCTCTCGTACTGGCCTTCCTTCCTTACCTTCTGCCGGTCTGGCTGGCCGAGGCCGTGCATGCGCTCGCTGCGTGCATCATCACGCCGGCGATCGCGGCGATCACGCTGCGGCTGTGCGGTCACACCTCGTACAGCGAGCGGCTCGGCGTGAACGGCCGCTACGCGTCACTCGGCAACGCGGTAACGGCGGGGTTGCTCGGTCTCGGCGCGTGGGTTTTGCCGGCGCAGGCCGTGTTTGTCGTCACGGCGCTGCTGGCGGTCCCGGCGATCTGCGCGGTTGCCGTAATCCGGCAGCAGGATTGCACCGAAGACCTCACGCACGAGGCGGTGAAGCACCCGAGGGACCGCCCGCACGATCGCCGCCCCTGGCACATCTTCCGCGAATCCGGCCTGCACGCCTTCGCGCTGTGCACCGTTCTGTTCCACGTCAGCAACGCCGCCATGTTGACCGTCGCATTGAACGCGCTCGCGGCCCAGGTGCACGACACTGACACGGTCGTGTCCGCCGCCATCCTGGTGCCGCAGCTCGTGGCGGCCGCCATCTCTCCTTATATGGGAACGCTCGCGCAGCGGCTTGGCCGGCGCCCGGTCCTGCTGGTTGGGTTCGCGGCACTGCCGGTGCGTGGGCTGCTGTTCGCCGTGCTGTTCGCAACGCATCCGGCGGCGCTGCCGCTGATCCTGTTCCAGGTCCTGGACGGTCTCAGCGCCACTGTGTTCGGGTTGATGGTTCCGTTGATCGCCGCAGACGTAACGCGGCAGAGCGGCTACATGAATCTGGCGATCGGGTCGATCGGACTAGCGGTTGGGATCGGCGCAACGATCAGCACCGCACTGGCCGGCTGGATGGCTGACGCCGCCGGGGTCCCTGCCACGCTGTTCGGACTGGCGGTGGTCGGCGTCGGGGCGGCGTTGTTGGCGTGGTGGGCAATGCCGGAGACGCATCCCGAGATGCCGCATCGACAGGCACCGGCCATGGTTGCGTGAAGCACCTCAGGCATTTCCAGAGCGTGGTGACGAACCAGTCTCGTGCGGCAGATCGCGCGATCGCTATGCGCTTGGCAATGCCTTGGAGAGCGCATGCCGCACCGTCGCGGCCAAGCACACTGCCGCGCTGAGTACGGTGATCCAGAAGCTTGCGGGGGGGCGGCCTAGAACGCCAGCGCGGCATCGCCCCACGCCTCCGGCACCGCCAGCACCGTCAAGAATAGCCGCGCCGACACCAGCGGCGAGGCGCGGCGTTGCGGCACCAGGACCGGCAATCGCCCGCCCCCAGCGGAAAGGGATTGTAATGGAGTGCGATAGCATTTCTAAGATCACATCCATGCCAATCCGGGGACACGGCCTTGCGTCGACAGCTCTTGCGCCAGGCCGAACGCGCCCCGATACGGCGCCGCTTGACCGGATTGGCAGAACCGCCACACCAGAGCGGTCGGGATTGAGAGGATGCCCATGCCCAGCGTGAACAAGACCGGCGAAATCGCCTCGAGGCTCGACCGGTTACCCCCGTCCTGGTACGTCTGGAGGATGATCGTGCTGATCTCGCTCGGCGGGGTCTTCGAATTCTATGATCTGTTCTTCACCGCATACGTCGCGCCGGGGATGATCAAGTCCGGCTTGTTCACGCCCGAGTCGCTAGGTCCGTTCGCCAGCCTGAACGTGATCGCCGTCGCAGGGTTCGGCACGTTCGTTTTCGCCACTTTCGCCGGCCTTTGGCTCGGCGCGCTCCTGCTCGGCCAGATTGCCGACCGTCTGGGCCGGCGCAGCATCTTCGTCTGGTCCCTGGTCTGGTACACCGTGTGCTCCGCCATCATGGCCTTCCAGCAGACTGGATATTCGTTGGTGATCTGGCGCTTCATCGCCGGCATCGGCCTCGGCGTCGAGCTGGTGACAATCGATGCCTACATCGCGGAGCTCATCCCACGCCGTGAGCGCGGTCGCGCGTTCTCCACGAACCAGTTCATCACTTACCTTGCCGTGCCGCTGGTCGCATTCCTGGCCTGGCGGCTGGTGCCGCTGCAGCCGTTGGGGTGGGACGGCTGGCGCTGGGTGGTGCTGATCGGCTCCGTCGGCGCGATCGTGGTGCTCGTGCTGCAGCTCGGCATCCCGGAAAGCCCTCGCTGGCTGGCGAAACATGGCCGCAACGATGAGGCCGAAGCGATCGTCGCACGCATCGAAGCGGGCGTGGAGCGCGAACTCGGCCGCCCGTTGCCGCCTGCTGTGCCGGAGCCGCCGGAGGCCGAAGCAGCCGGCCGCCTGGCCGACGCGTTCGAACCGCCCTATCGCACACGCACCATCATGCTGTCGGTGTTCAACTTCGCACAGACGATCGGTTTCTATGGCTTCGCGGCTTGGGTGCCGACGCTGCTGATTGCGCGCGGCATCCACGTGACCGCGAGCCTGCAATACGCGTTCATTATTGCCATCGCCAATCCGTTCGGCCCGCTGCTCGGGACGCTGTTTTCCGATCGGATCGAGCGCAAATGGCAGATCGTTGGCGGCGCTGCGGGCATGCTGATCTGCATGACGATCTTCGCACGGTTGTCGGATCCGACGGAGCTGATCATTTTCGGCGTGCTGTTCACGCTGTGCGCCAACGTCATGTCCTACTCGTTCCACAACTACCAGGCGGAGCTGTACCCGACGCGCATTCGTGCCCGGGCGATCGGGTTCGTGTATTCGTGGAGCCGCATCTCCGCGGCGTTTGCGGGCCTTGCGATCGGCTACTTCCTGCACACAGGCGGCGTGCCGGCGGTGGCGGCGTTCATCGCCGTGGCGATGTTCGTGGTGATTGGCGTGATCGGCGTGTTCGGTCCGCTAACACGCGATTTGGCGCTGGAACAGATCGCGCATTGAGCGAACCGCGCAGATCTCTCCCGCCTGGGGCGGGAGAGATCACGCGGCGAAAGCTTCCGCGGTGAGAGGCGGAACTGCCGGCGCATCGTCCAGGTGCGCCGAGACAACCCCCAACTCCTGCCCCTGCGCATCCAGGGCGATGCTGTGCTGGTCGCCCTGCCAGAGCACGTCACGCACCCTGCCACGCAGCACATTCTCGCCGCCATCCGACAGCGACACCGCATGTGGACGCAGGCACAGCCCGGCGCCATGACCGTTCGGCCGGCCATGCGGCATGCGTTCGCGCAGTAGCGTATCGCCAAAGCGCACCTGCGCGCGGCCGTCCCTCTCCCCCTCGAATCGGACCGCCGGCAGGTTGGCGTGGGCCAGCGCGGTATTCGGCACTTCTCCGGGCGGCTGCTCGGCGTGCTGTTCTTCCTGCCCAGCGCGGCGCCCTCGGCGTCGGTCGGCTCGGGATTACTGGTGGCGTTCAGCTGGTCGCCCGCGCTGCTGAACGGCACGACGCTGATCGTGCTGGTCGCCCATCTGGTGCGGGTCTGTGCGTTCACCTTCGGCAATGTCTTGGCCGGCCTGGCTCGGCTGCCTGCGGACTGTGAGCAAGTGGCGGAGAGCCTGGGCGTGACACCGGCCGACCGGCTGCGGCGTGTCACGTTGCCATGGCCGGCGCCTTACCTGATCGCCTCGTTCAGTGTTAGTTTCGCACTGTCGATGGGCGAACTCGGCGCCACGATCATGGTCTACCCTCCCGGCTGGGTCACGCTGCCCGTCGGCATCTTTGGACTGACCGATCGGGGCGATGTGTTTGCAGCAGCGGCGCTTACCATGGTGCTGGCAACGACGACGCTTCTGGTGCTGCTGGGCCTGTCGCGGCTTCCGCTGCACGCGACGTCGCGCTGATGTAGCGGAATGGCAGCGTGCTCCTGGCCTTGCCGCGGTCGGGGCCGGGAGTCATCTCCCATTGCGTTTAGGTCGATGACTGTTCTCGCTTTTGCCGTTGAACAGTCTTATTTGATGCTTCGTTGGCATCCTCAAGATGGGTGCCGGGAAATAGATGGAGGACAAGCTGTTTGGCCTGTGATGGGCTATAGTAGGCAGCGTCCATAAGCTCCATCAGGTTCAGCATCTTTCTGTTGATTGGTGTCTGCTCCGGTACATCGTCCTTACCGCGCCGGTTCGCTTCCGACATCCGATGATAGAACGTCGGAGCCTTCATGATCATCTCGGCGTCGTGAATGAGCGATTGCAACTCCTGCCGATCATCGGCAACCGTCGGGTATTTCTGCCCCTTGATGCTCTTCAGTGTCTTCCGCCATTCACGCAGGCAGGGCCGGAGCAGTCGATATAGATTGGCATAAGCTTCGCGCAGATCATGGCCGAAGAATGGCTGCTCATCGCTGCTGCGATCGTTGGCAATCGCGAGGATGGAATAGATGAGCGTCTTGGACGGCAGTGGACCTTCGTTCAGATTGCGGAAGGCTGCGAACACCATCGCACGAGTGATGATTGGGAGGTCAACTGTACCAGAACCGCGGGCCATTCTCTATCATAGGGCCAGCCGGCTGGCCGGCCAACTTGGAATAGGGCAGGGCAGGGCAGCTCGTTGCTGAAGTTGCGTGGGTGTCCTGTCGGCCCAGATCCTCAAGTGTGGTTAGAATTCCTGCTGCGATCCAACCTGAAAAGGTATCCCCAACTCGATCTTGAGCCATGATCGTTCCGCTGGTGGCGTTGCTGTTGGAAAACGCTTTCATCCGCCTCCTGTTTGCATTCCATGACTGGCTCAATTGGGCTCCTTGGTTTGGTACCATTATTTCTGGTGCCACCGAGGCTCTGAACACGGTTGAAGGCCTAACGACGGCCTTCATCGTCTTCACCTTCGGCTCGCTGCTAATCGTCATTCAGGTTACGAGTGGGCAACTTGCACCTCGATTGATCGCCACTACGTTGCTGCGAAACAGCGTCATCAGATGCACTGTCGGGCTATTTACCTTCAGCCTGATGTTTGCCGTCGGCACAGGGGCAAGATTCAAGACTGCAGTGCCAGAGTTCGCGGTGACGATTGGGTGGATATTGGGAATTGTCTCGATCGCGGCATTTCTGTTCCTGATTGACTATACGGCACGATTGCTCCTGCCGGTCTGGGCTGCCGTGTTGCGGGTTCCTCCGACATGGGCGGTATCCTTTCCATGCCACCGGGGTCTTACTGGCTCGCGAGCGGCGCATTCCAGATGCTTACAGCAGGCGCGTTGTGGTAGAAACTAAGAATGCAGAGCGTAGCAGTATCA